>JBGTJG010000043.1:0-7022 GCA_041745235.1 Ferruginibacter sp.
AGTATCAGGTAACGATACAAAAGATCCGCAGCTTCGTTTTTAAAGAGGTTTTCATCGTTGTCCTTGGCTTCGATTAACAGCTCAATGGCTTCTTCTCCCACCTTCTGTGCTACCTTATTTATGCCGCTTTTAAAAAGTTTGTTGGTATAAGAGCTTTCGTCGTTTTCTCTGATTCGTTTATCAATCGTATCCTGCAATTGATAAATAAATCCTTTGTTGTCCTTTTCACCGAAGCAACTGTATGAACCGGTATGGCAGGATGGTCCCTGCGGCAGCGCTTTGATCAGTATGGTATCATTATCACAATCCTGCAGGATCTCTTTTACATTCAAAAAATTGCCTGATGCTTCTCCTTTCGTCCACAACCTGTTTTTGCTCCTGCTGAAAAAAGTAACTCTGCCTGATTCTGTTGTTTTCTGTAAAGCTTCTTCATTCATGTATCCGAGCATAAGCACCTGCAGGGTAATATGATCCTGCACAATAATCGGTACCAAGCCGTTTGATTTTTCAAAATCTATGTTCATCTTATGGGTATGTTTTGCTTTTTTAAAAATGATTTCAGTTCCTGAATTGAGATTTCACCAAAATGAAAAATACTTGCAGCCAGAGCGCCCGTAGCTTTCGTTTGGAGAAAAACTTCCGTAAAATGTTCTGCGGCTCCTGCACCGCCGGAGGCTATTACGGGGATGTTTACTGCACTGCTTATTTCGTTTGTGATGTCGATTGCAAAGCCGTTTTTTGTCCCGTCATTATTCATTGAGGTCAGCAAGATCTCCCCGGCACCCAAATCGGCTGCCTGCTTAGCCCAATCTATTGTTTTTATTCCTGTTTCTATCTTACCGCCATTGATGTAAACCATCCATTGGTTGTCTTCAAACTTTGTGTCTATTGCTACTATTGCACATTGGCTGCCATAGCGATTGGCTATTTCAGTGATCAATTCAGGCCTTTTCACTGCTGAAGAATTCACACTTATTTTATCTGCGCCTGCTTCTATGATAAGGGCAGCATCCTCTGCGGAATTAATCCCACCGCCTACCGTAAAAGGAATATTAATGTGTTTAGCAATTTCTTTTACCAAAGAGGAGAGGGTTTTTCTTTTTTCATCCGTAGCACTGATGTCCAGAAATACCAATTCATCTGCGCCGTCTGATGCATATTTCTTTGCAAGGGCAATAGGATCGCCTGCGTCCCTGATGTCAATAAAATTGACACCCTTTACGGTACGGCCGTCCTTAATATCAAGGCAAGGGATGATTCTTTTCTTCAGCATAATGTGCTCAATGCTTTTAAACTAATCCTGTTCTCGTAAAGCGCTTTACCAATGATCACACCTTCACAACCGATCTCCTGCAATTTTATAATATCTGCCATACATGATACACCACCGCTTGCGATCAAATTGATATTTGTTTCGGATAAAATCTCTTCGTATAATTCATTGGATGATCCTTCTAACATCCCGTCTTTGCTGATATCTGTACAGATCACATATTTAATTCCTTTTTTTTCATAACGGGCAATGAATTCAATCACATCCTGTTCAGAAGTGTTTTGCCAACCGTGCGTGGCGATCTTCCTGTTATTGCTGTCTGCGCCAAGGATGATCTTGTCGGGCCCGTAAGTGTCTATCCATTCTTTAAAAAGCTCAGGGTCCGTTACTGCAATGCTTCCCCCGGTGATCTGTGCCGCGCCGCATGCAAAGGCAGTCTGAATATCTTCATTGCTTTTTAAGCCGCCACCGAAATCTACCTGTAAATTAGTTTTGCCTGCAATGTCGGAAAGGATCTTGCTGTTTATGATATGCTTTGATCTTGCACCGTCCAGGTCTACAAGGTGCAAGTATTTAATGCCGACATCTTCAAACATTTTGGCCACTTCCAAAGGATTTTCATTGTAGATCTTTTGCGTGTTGTAATCTCCTTTTGTAAGGCGAACACATTTCCCGTTAAGGATATCTATTGCCGGTATGATTCGCATATTTAAAGGGATAAAAAGTTTTTTAAAAGTGTTTCGCCGGCTCCTGCCGACTTTTCCGGGTGAAACTGCGTAGCATAAAAATTATTCCTTTGCATCGCAGCGCTGAATGGCAAAATATAATTGCATACCGCTGTCGTGTCCTCACATAGCTCTGCATAATAACCATGAACGTAATAAAAATTGTCGTCCGGAGTAAGCCCTGTAAACAATTCGCCTCTCAGTTCTGATGAATTATTCCAACCTGTATGCGGAACCAATTCCAAGGGTGGGAATTTTTTTACTGCAGTCGAAAAGATCCCCAAACATGCCGTATCGCCTTCTTCCGAATGTGTGCACATCAGTTGCTGCCCCAGGCATATTCCCAATACCGGTTGTGTAAGGGAAGTGATCAATTTATCCAGATGCTTCTCTTTTAGATATTTCATAGCAGAGCTTGCTTCTCCCACCCCCGGAAATATCACTTTGTCCGCCGCTTGTATTTGCTGAGCATCATCCGTGATCACCGATTCGTAACCCAAACGATTGATCGCATTTGCTACGGAAGTTATATTTCCTGCATTGTATTTGATGATCGCGATCATAATATGCCTTTTGTGCTCGGTATAGAAAATGAATTCGTTTTGCCAACTGCCATTTTGATTGACTTTGCAAATGCTTTAAATATGGCTTCTATTTTATGGTGTTCATTTTCGCCTTCAGCTTTAATATTCAGATTACATTTTGCATGGTCGCTGAATGATTTAAAAAAGTGCATGAACATTTCTGTGGGCATTTCACCGACCTTTTCCCGCATAAATGTTGCATCCCAAACGAGCCATGGCCTGCCGCCAAAGTCAATGGCTACCTGTGCAAGGCAATCATCCATTGGCAGAAGAAAACCATATCTTTCAATGCCTTTCTTATTCCCTAATGCTTTTAAAAATGTTTCTCCTAACGTTATAGCTACATCCTCTATTGTGTGGTGTTCATCAATATGCAGATCACCTTTTACCTGCACTGACAGATCCATATTTCCGTGTTTTGCGATCTGTTCCAGCATATGATCAAAAAAGCCAAGCCCTGTATTCAGTGAGCTTTTCCCGGAGCCGTCAAGGTTTAATTCTATTGAAATCTCCGTTTCTGATGTAGATCGTGTGACGTTTGCCTTTCGGGGTTCTTCACTCAGCAGGGGATAAATATCTGCCCAACTTTCTGTAGACAATATTGCATCTTTATTTTCTTCCTTGCCGATAAAGATCGCCTTGCATCCCATATTTTTTGCCAGTTCTACATCAGTTGCCCGGTCACCGATCACGTACGAATTTTCGAGATCATAATTTCCTTTCAGGTAATGAGTCAGCATGGCCGTTCCGGGTTTACGCCCGGGGTTATTTTCATGCGGAAAAGACTTATCGATCAGTACCTCAGAAAATTCAATGCCTTCATTTTTGAAAGCCTCAATGATCTTGTTGTGCGCAGGCCAAAATGTTTCTTCCGGGAAGGATGCTGTGCCCAGCCCATCCTGATTGGTGACCATTACCAATTCATAATTCAACTCTTTCACAATGCGGGAAAGATGTTGAAACACACCGGGATAATATTCCAGTTTTTCCAGGCTGTCGAGCTGCATATCAATAGGGGGCTCAATTACTAAGGTTCCATCCCTGTCTATAAATAATATTTTCTTCATTGTATTTTACTTAATGCGTTGAGTAATATTTTGTTTTCTTCGGGCGAGCCAACCGTAATGCGTATGCAGTTTGCAACAAGGTTATTACGGTTTCTTGTAATTACTTTTTGCATTACCAATTCCCTGTAAACCCTTTCGGCGTCCGATGTTTCTACGAGCAAAAAATTTGCATCGGACGGATAAATCTTTTTTACCACAGGAATATTAAGAAGTTCTGTCTCTAAAAAACTGCGTTGTGCCAAAATAATATCTTTCCTCCTTTCAAATTCAGTAATATTTTCTAAGGCAGTCAATGCAGCAGCCTGATTTAGCTCGCTTACATTATAAGGTGGCTTAACCTTGTCAAATAATTGGATTACCGCAGCATCTGCATATGCGACACCAACCCTTGCGCCCGCCAATCCCCATGCTTTACTGAATGTTTGTGAAACGATCAGGTTCGAATAAGATTTTATTTGAGTTAAAAAGGAATCTGATTCACTGAAATCAATATAGGCTTCATCAACTATTACAATCCCGTTGAATTTCTGCAATACCTTTTCTATGCCCTTAATTATGTTCCCTGTCGGATTGTTCGGGGAACAAATGAATATTAATTTAAGGGTTTCATCAGAAATGTAATTTTCAAGTGCTGTAAAATCTATTTGGAAATTCGGTGTAAGCGGCAGCTTGATCAGTTCGATATCATTTAAAGCCGCCGATACATTATACATCCCGTAAGTAGGTGAGAAGGTCAAGGCTTTGCTTTTGGCGGGCTCGCAAAATATCCTGAATGCAAGGTCTATTACTTCATCACTGCCGTTACCTATGAAGATGTTTTCGGGAGATACAGATCTTAGTTCCCCCAACTTTCCCTTAAGCTTTATTTGGTGCGGGTCAGGATATCGATTCAGGGTGCCGAAAGGATTTTCATTTGCATCTAAAAACACACCTTCTTTGCCGGTAAACTCATCCCGTGCGCTGGAATACGCTTTCAGGTTCCTAATATTTTGTCGGGTTATCTTTTCTAACTCACCATATTCGCACTCCCTCTCCTTTGGAGAGGGGATAGGGGTGAGGTAATTTAAGCTGTTTAATCTGATCGTAACTGCATTTTTATGTGCGAATAATTCTTCGGCCTCCGCCATCAATTCTACTGCAGGCCCGAGTTTTTTTAAACCTTCCTTGGTCAGTTCCTGGAAAGTGATCTTCTTTACAAAGCTGTCTAATGAAACGCCGCTGTAGTTCCGTGCATAACCGTTGGTGGGCAGTGTATGATTGGTGCCGCTTGCATAATCTCCGGCGCTTTCGCAACTGTAATTTCCCAGGAAAATTGAACCGGCATTTATTACTTCCGCTGATAATTCTTTTGCATTAGCTGTTGCCATGATCAAATGCTCCGGCGCATACATATTGCTGAATTGAATGCAATCATCCATATCATTCAAGAGTATGACTTTGCTTTTTTCCAATGCCTTATGTGCAATTTCTTTTCTTGGCAGGTTAATGATTTGCTTATCAATCTCAGCAATCGTTTCTTCAATTACACGTATGTTATCAGATAATAAGATCACTTGGCTGTCTGCACCATGTTCCGCCTGGGACAACAGATCCGCCGCAACAAATTCCGGAACACAATTCTTATCCGCAATTACTAGAACCTCACTGGGCCCGGCAGGCATATCTATCGCCACGCCCAAGGTCTGCGCATATTGTTTAGCAGCAGTTACATACTGATTCCCCGGACCGAATATTTTATCAACTTTAGGAATTGTTTCTGTGCCGAAAGTCATAGCAGCAATTGCCTGAATGCCACCGACACAAAAAATATCTGTGACACCCACCAATGCCGCAGTGTATAAAATTGCAGGATATACATTACCCGCTTGATCGGGCGGTGTGCATAAAATGATTTTTTTGCACCCGGCAAGTTTAGCGGGTATCCCCAACATCAATACGGTAGAAAATAGGGGAGCTGTACCACCGGGAATGTAAAGGCCTACACGTTCTATAGGCCTGTTTTCCCGCCAGCAGAACACGCCGGCAGTTGTTTCAATTACCTCCGTTTTATCTTGCTGTGCCGCATGAAATTTTTCGATATTGTTTTTCGCAATTTCTATTGCCGCCCGTAACTCCGGCGTGAGCAATCCCGCAGCTTTCTCTATATCAGATTTGCTAACACGCAGAGAAGTTAAATCCGACTGGTCAAATTCTTTTGTATACATCAATACGGCATCATCTCCTTCGGTTCTCACCTCATCGAAAACCTTTGTTACAACCTCACTGAGCTGCCGCTTGTCTGCAGCAGGCCGTGTGGTAAGTTTTAGCCAATCCTCTTTCGGTGGATTCAATATCTTTTCCATAAATCTTTTTATCAAAGGATCATTTTTTCAATAGGAATTACCAATATTCCCTGCGCCCCGGCATCTTTCAGGCGATCAATCACATTCCAGAAATCATCCTCTTTTATAACGGAATGAATGCTGCTCCAGCCATCTTCTGCAAGGGGTAAAATTGTCGGTGATTTCATTCCGGGAAGTATGGCAGAGATCTGCGGAATATTCTCGTTGGGTGCATTCAATAAAATATATTTGTTCTCAGCAGAGGTTTGTACAGCTTTTATCCTGAACAGCAGTTTATCCAGTATCTGCTTTTTCTCAACGGGAAGATTTTTATTGCAGATCAATACAGCCTTACTGTGCTTTACGATCTCCACTTCTTTGAGTCCGTTCATTAGAAGTGTGCTCCCTGTACTGACAATATCAAAAATGCCATCTGCCAACCCTATTCCCGGCGCTATTTCTACGCTGCCGCTAATTTCTTCTATTTCGGCAGTGATTTTATTTTCATAAAAAAAGCGTTGTAAGATCTTAGGATAACTCGTAGCTACCTTTTTATTCTGAAAAAATGAAACGCCGGTATAGGTTTCATCTTTGGGGATAGCTAAGGAAAGCTTACAGCCTGCAAAACCAAGATTCTCAATTGTAAGCACATCTTTAGCTTTTTCCCAAACTTCATTTTCGCCTAATATGCCAATATCAGCAACACCCTGCTCCACATATTGAGGTATATCATCATCACGCAGAAACAGTACTTCAATAGGAAAGTTATCCGCTTCGGTCTTCAGCTTACGCTCACCATTGGAAAGTTTGATGCCGCAGCTTTTTAAAAGCTCGAGGGATTTTTCGCTTAGCCTGCCGCTTTTTTGAATAGCTATTTTTAGTTTACTCATTTTTTTATTCTTGTGCTGAGTAAACTAAGGGGGGATAAAAACTAAAACCCCGTCTGTTTACTCAGACGGGGTTTTAAAATATCAGATAAATACGATCATCATTTTAAACCTGCCTGAGGGCCGGATGTGTATGATGATGATGTATTTTAGAAAGATTCATTG
>JBGTJG010000044.1:0-4306 GCA_041745235.1 Ferruginibacter sp.
TATTGGTACTGCCGGGTGTAGTAGCATTGGTTTTTGTTATGTTCCAGGGATTCGGTGATCCCGCCCGCCTTATTGCAGGACAGACAGGAGATAAGAAAACCATGGATAACATTCGGAAGGACCTCTACCTGGATCAACCGAAGTGGAAGCAATTTTTACTGTACATAAATGATATTTCTCCGGTTGCTGTTCATTCAGCAGAAGAAATAGAGAAAAAGGAGCTCAAAGGATTTTTTTTTCCGGGAGGCGAAAGGAAACTGGCGCTAAAATTACCTTACCTCCGAAAAAGCTATCAATCAAAAAAGAACACAGGAGATGTTTTGCTGGAAGCTTTACCCGCCACACTCGTTCTTACTTTTACCGCTATGCTTTTCGCATGTATTGTGGGCATTTCACTTGGAGTGGTTGCAGCAGTTAAAAAAGGGAGCTTTTTTGACACTGCAGCTATAATGGGAAGCATTGCCGGTATTTCTGCACCTTCTTTTTTCATTGCCATCATTGTAGCATATGTTTTTGGTTACCTGCTTCATCCTTATACAGGGCTTAATGTAACAGGCAGCCTTTTTGATATTGATGAAGTAACGGGGGAAAAATACCTCGCACTGCAGAATCTGATTTTGCCCGCCTTCACATTGGGTATTCGTCCACTTGCAGTAATAGCACAGCTTACACGCAGCTCTATGCTGGATGTGCTGCAGCAGGATTACATACGAACGGCTTATGCGAAAGGATTAAAACAGCGGACTGTCATTTACCGCCACGCCCTTCACAATGCGATCAACCCCGTGATAACAGCAATAACCGGTTGGCTTGCAGAATTGCTTGCAGGTGCATTTTTTGTAGAATACATTTTCGGGTGGAAGGGAATCGGGAAAGTAACCGTAAATGCGCTAGAAAAATTAGACTATCCCGTAGTGACCGGGGCAGTTCTCCTCAGCGCATTTATATTTATCATTATAAATTTATCGGCAGATATTCTCTATAAGCTTACCGATCCGCGTATAAAATAACGCGTATAAAATAAAAAGCCGGGCATTAGCCCGGCCATAAAAAATCCAAGATCTTATTACAGGATTAGAATCAAAAGGAGAATTATGATAATTATTGCTCCTACAGAAAGGTAAACTTTCCTGTCTAAACCATCTGCCTGCTTTTTCATATCACGCAATTCTTTTTTAAGTGCGGTTTTTTCAGAAATGGTAAGGTCGGTTTTATCCATTTTTTCAATCTCATTTACACGAGTCACAATATGAGACCATGTTTTTGCCTGTTTAACAGGATCAGCAGGTCCTCCTGCAATTGCAGTCATTGATCCCAGGAAAATTACCAGACTTAATAAAGTAGTTTTAATTACATTCTTCATACTATAGAATTTATGGATTGGTTAAAGAAATGTTATCAGCTAAAATCATTCCGGTTATCTTACGAACGCTAACCGGCACAATTTTTCATACATCTATTAAAAACCAAAAAATCATGAAAGCAACACTCATTTTATTTTCTGCTGCAATAATATTATCGACAGCATCCTGCAAAGATGAAAAAAAAGAAACAACATCCTATATTGCCGATACTACGGCATCAGTTACTACTGATGTGGCAGTTACACCACCTTCAAGATTTGAAGGAAAATCTGTAAAAATAAGTGCAGACAGTGTTCCGGCCCCGATAGCTACTTCGTTTAAACAGAAATATCCCAAGGTTCTAACGCCTGAGTGGGTATATTATACACCGGTTGAAGCAGATGAACTCCCCATGGACGATACCTATTATTATGTGCAGTTTTCAGATAACGGTGACGATTATTTCTCCTGGTGGAACAATAGTGGTGAATGGATCAGAACAGCAACCATTATACCGGTGGGAGATCCTAGATTACCTGCAGCAGTTAATAAAACTATAACTGCTAGCTATCCGGATTATACAATTGAGTCAATATCTAAAGAGAATGATAAAGACATGGACATGTATAAGATCAAATTATTTAAAGGAGAGGATAAAGTAAAAATGAAGATCCTGCCTAATGGCGAAATATTTAAACTTAAATCATAATATTTAATTCATTTATGAAAATCCCCGGCAAAGGCCGGGGTTTTCTTTTTTACTATGTGCCCGTAGGATGTGTTTTTGCCTCCTTTTTATTGAATATGCAAACCTTCCGATAACTAGAAAAAATCTACCTTTGCCCCCACGAAAAAAAAGTTAATGGAAGAAGTATATATTCTCTCAGCTGTCCGAACCCCGATAGGTAGTTTCGGCGGATCCTTAAAAGATCTTTCTGCAACACAATTAGGTGCTGCTGCTATTAAAGGAGCATTGGAAAAGAGCGGTTTAAATGCACAGATGGTTGATGATGTACTGATGGGTTGTGTTATTCAGGCAAATGTGGGTCAGGCTCCGGCCAGGCAAGCTGCTAAGTTTGCCGGGATTCCCAATGAAGCAAATTGTACAACTGTAAACAAGGTTTGCGCAAGCGGCATGAAAGCCATTTCGATGGGAGCGCAGAGTATTATGCTCGGTGATGCCGATGTCGTTATAGCAGGTGGTATGGAAAGCATGAGTAATGTCCCTTTTTATACGGAAAATATGCGCTGGGGGAATAAATACGGGAATGTTTCGATGATAGACGGACTGGCAAAAGATGGCCTTACAGATGTATATGACGGGAAAGCTATGGGTAACGCTGCGGAATTTTGTGCCACGAGCTGCGGCATAAGCAGAGAAGAACAGGATGCTTTTGCTGCTGAGAGTTATACGCGTTCTCAGGATGCTGTAAATAAAGGAAGATTTGAAAATGAAATAACACCGGTCTCTGTTCCGCAGAGAAAAGGAGATCCGCTTACTGTTTCTAAAGATGAAGAGCCTTTCAATGTAAAGTTTGAAAAAATAGCCGGCCTTAAAGGTGCTTTTACAAAAGACGGAACTGTAACCGCAGCTAACTCAAGTACAATGAATGACGGTGCTGCAGCAGTTGTTCTCATAAGCAAAAGAAAAGCGGATGAACTCGGCCTGAAGCCGATTGGCAAAATTCTGAGTTACGCAGATGCAGAACAGGCGCCGGAATTATTTACCACAACGCCGTCCATTGCCGTTCCGAAAGCCGTAGATAAGGCAGGATTGCAAATGAGTGATATCAATTATTTTGAATTGAATGAAGCATTCAGTGTTGTAGGAATAGAAAATACAAGAAGAATGAAACTTGATCCCGCAAAAGTTAATGCTAATGGCGGTGCGGTTTCTATCGGTCATCCATTGGGTGCAAGCGGCGCACGTATAATTGTTACGTTGCTCAATATCTTAAAACAAAATAATGCAAAATACGGTGCTGCAGGAATTTGTAACGGAGGCGGAGGTGCGAGTGCAATGGTGATCGAAAACATTTCGTAAAAAACTTTATTAATCAACACTAACAATTCAACAGAATCAACGATGCGTCAGATAGCGTTCAGGGAAGCCATTAGGGAAGCAATGCAGGAAGAAATGAGAAAAGATGAAAGAGTCTTTTTGATGGGAGAGGAGGTAGCAGAATACAACGGTGCTTACAAAGTGAGCCAGGGCATGCTGGAAGAATTTGGCGAAAAACGTATCATTGATACCCCGATTGCAGAGCTTGGCTTTACAGCAATTGCAGTGGGTGCTGCTCAAAACGGCCTTAGGCCTATCGTTGAATTTATGACTTGGAATTTTGCCGTTCTAGCCCTGGATCAGATACTGAATACGGCCTCTAAAATGCTTGCTATGAGCGGCGGACAGGTTGGTTGCCCGATAGTTTTTCGCGGAGCAAACGGCAGTGCGGGTCAGCTCGGTGCCCAGCATTCAACAGCATTTGAGAGTATGTATGCAAATATCCCGGGGCTCAAGGTTATTTCAGTGAGTAATCCTTACGATGCAAAAGGCCTTCTAAAAGCAGCAATACGTGATGATGATCCTGTTGTATTTATGGAAAGCGAAGTAATGTATGGCGAAAAAGGAGATGTACCGGAGGAAGAATATGTTTTGCCTATAGGAAAAGCCTTCATCAAGAGGGAAGGAAAAGATGTAACCATCGTTTCCTTTAATAAAATGATGAAAGTAGCGCTGGGCGCTGCAGAAGAGTTGGCAAAAGAAGGAATTGAAGCAGAAGTTATCGACCTGGCTACCATTCGTCCTTTGGATTGGTTTACTATCCTGGAGAGTGTGAAGAAAACAAACAGGTTAGTCATAGTGGAAGAGCAATGGCCGTTTGCTTCCATCAGTTCTGAGATTACTTATCGCATACAAAAAGAGGGATTTGATTACCTTGATGCACCTATACGCCGAATTACAT
>JBGTJG010000045.1:0-11159 GCA_041745235.1 Ferruginibacter sp.
AATATAACGGCAGATGCTGCAAAAGTAGAAGTTACAAAAACCGATATGGTAAAAGGTGAAGTGCCATTGGGTGAGGCAGATATCGTAATAAGCGGCGGCCGTGGGCTAAAAGGCCCGGAAAATTGGGGAATGGTAACGGAACTTGCCCATTTATTAGGTGCAGCTACGGCTTGCAGCCGCCCGGTAGCGGATATCGATTGGCGCCCGCATCATGAGCACGTAGGGCAGACAGGCCTGGCCATTGCGCCGAATTTGTATTTTGCTATTGGGATTTCCGGAGCTATTCAGCACCTTGCCGGCGTAAACAGAAGTAAAACCATCGTTGTAATCAATAAAGATCCTGAAGCGCCTTTCTTTAAAGCTGCAGATTATGGGATCGTAGGCGATGCATTTGAGGTAATGCCCAAGATCATTGCGGCAGTAAAGAAAATAAAAGGAGTTTAAATTGCTCTTTAACCCGAAAGGCTTTATTTTTATATTTGCCCCTTACACATATTCATGAAGAAGATAGAACTGGAAATTGTTGCCTTGTCACACAGCATAACGCAGACACAATCTTATGCAGTTGTATTGGGCGAAATAAACGGCCTGAGAAGATTACCCATTGTTATTGGCGGGTTTGAGGCGCAGGCCATAGCAGTAGCTCTTGAGCGCATGAGCCCAAGCCGGCCCCTCACACATGATCTGATGAAAAATTTCATGATGGCATTCAATGTTGATATGCATGAGATCATCATCAACGATCTTCAGGAAGGTATTTTCTATTCAAAACTTGTTTGCAGTTCTGATAATGATACCGTAGAAATTGATTCCCGTACATCCGATGCTTTGGCGCTTGCCGTACGCTTCGGCTGCCCCATTTATACTTATGATAATATCCTCGATCAGGCGGGTGTAATGATGGATGAAGAACACCAACCGGTGCAGGAACCTTCTGCTACTGTCTCTTCTTCTACCGACTCCAATGAAAGCCTTCGTTCTATGAGCCTTGAAGAACTGAATACCCTGCTCGCTGAGGTTTTAGAGAATGAAGATTATATCCGGGCCATTGCTATTCGGGATGAAATAAAAAGCAGGGGGAAGAATTAATTCTTATTAATTCACCATGGTAACCTTTCCAAATTCTAAAATAAACATCGGTTTAAATATAATCGGTAAAAGAAATGATGGTTACCATAATATTGAAACGGTCTTTTATCCAATTGACGTAAAAGATGCCCTTGAAATAATACCATCACCTGATTCCGGTACTGATATCATTTTTACATCTTCAGGTAACCCAATATCCGGAAATACGGATGAAAACCTTTGTGTAAAAGCTTATCGGTTGCTCAAAAAAGATTTCCCTGAAATTCCTTCTGTAAAAATGCATCTGCACAAAAACATTCCCATGGGTGCGGGCTTAGGAGGAGGATCTTCAGATGGGGCGGCGGTTCTGTTATTGCTTAATAAAAAATTCAACTTAAATATTTCAGAAGAGAAATTAATTCAATATGCATTAATGCTCGGCAGCGATTGTCCGTTTTTTATCAAAAACAAGCCGTGCTTTGCAGAAGGCAGAGGTGATATCTTAAAAGAAACATCTATCGATCTTTCGGGTTATAAATTAATGATAGTGCACCCGGGGATTCATGTTAATACTAAGGAAGCTTTTGCTAAACTGGATCCGAAAGATTACTCTGCTGCAGGCAGCTTGGAATTAGCTATACAGAAAAATATCACCGAGTGGAAAACATACATAAATAATGATTTTGAAAAGCCTGTTTTTGGCAGATATCCGGAAATTAAAAAGATCAAATCGATTATGTATGAAAACGGTTCACTCTACAGTTCAATGAGCGGCAGCGGCAGTTCGGTTTTCGGGATTTTCCCACAGGATATGAACATCAACATTAAATTTCCTTCACATTACTTCTCTCACATAGTTTAATGGTATATCTTTACTCTATCAAAACAATTCCAACGATACAACATTTTCTTTGCAGCAATCTTGACCTGCTTAATCATCGAGGATAAATTAATTCTTCTCCCGAAGTATTTCGGGATCGACTCACCGACTCTTTTTCTTTTATTAAAACTATAATCACATGAACAGAGCGCAAGCGAATTCACTGTGACAATTAAAAACAAAAATCATGAATATGACCATTCATGCCACAGCAGCCACACAACATTACATTGATCTTGAAGACAGATACGGTGCCCATAATTATCACCCTCTTCCGGTAGTCCTCAGTCGCGGAAAAGGCGTTCACGTTTGGGATGTAGACGATAAAATATACTTTGATTTTTTGAGTGGTTATTCTGCGGTGAACCAGGGGCACTGTCATCCGAAGATCATTGCAGCCCTTACAGAACAGGCGCAGACGCTCACACTAACTTCCAGGGCCTTTCACAATAACATACTTGGTGAATATGAAAAATACATTACTTCATATTTCGGCTACGATAAAGTACTTCCGATAAACACGGGTGTAGAAGCTGTAGAAACTGCGATGAAACTAAGTCGCAAGTGGGGATACAAAGTAAAGGGGATAGAAAAAGACCGGGCGAAGATAATTGTGTGTAAAGATAACTTTCACGGGCGCACGCTCGGAGTAATTTCATACAGCTCAGACCCTACTGCTACTGCAGGTTTCGGGCCTTTTCTCCCGGGATTTGAACAAATACCTTTTAATGATATTGCGTCATTAGAAAATGCATTTAAGGATAAAAATGTTGCGGCGTTTTTATTTGAACCCATACAGGGCGAAGCAGGTGTATGTGTTCCCCATGACGGATACTATACAGAAGTGCGCAGGCTTTGCACAGAATACAATGTGCTGATGGTTGCAGATGAGATACAGACGGGCCTTTGCCGCACAGGCTTTACACTTGCCTGCGATGCAGAAGCTGTTCGCCCGGACATTATCATTCTGGGTAAAGCTTTAAGCGGCGGAACGATACCGATCAGCGCTGTGTTGTGCGACGATGAAATAATGATGACAATCAAACCCGGTGAACATGGCAGCACGTATGGCGGCAATCCGCTGGCATGCAAAGTTGCAATAGCATCTTTAGAAGTGCTGCGTGAAGAAAAAATGGCAAATAATGCGGAATCGACCGGAGAGCTTTTCAGGAATGAATTGGGGAAAATAAATTCACCTTTTATAAAAATAATACGTGGTCGCGGTTTGCTTAATGCCATAGTTATAGAGCATTCCAATAAAGACGCCGCTTGGGACCTGTGTATGGAAATGAAAGAAAACGGTTTACTTGCAAAACCCACACACGGCGATAAAATTCGGTTCGCACCTCCTTTGGTTATTACGGAAGCACAGATCCATGAGGCGGTAGCCATCATCAAAAAAAGCCTTTCTATATTAGCATAAATTATTCATGGATACACACCTGCATCACACCGACCACCCCGAAAATCACCTCAGAAGCTCTGATTTTTTGAGAGATATTGTAATTGGCATGAGCGATGGACTTACCGTGCCTTTTGCCCTGGCTGCAGGACTTAGCGGTGTGGTAGCAAGCAGCGGCATTATTGTAATAGCAGGAATTGCTGAAATCGCCGCGGGAAGTATAGCGATGGGTCTTGGTGGCTACCTCTCCGGTAAAACAGAACAGGATCATTATAGCAACGAGGTGAAGCGTGAACATTATGAGGTGGAAAACCTGCGTCACAAAGAAATAGAAGAAACAAAAGAATTTTTTGCCAACATCGGCCTCAGCAAAGAAATACAGGAACAGGCCACAGAAGAGATCGCACAGGATAAAGACCGCTGGGTAGATTTTATGATGAAGTATGAACTTGGGTTGGACAAGCCTGATCCGAAGCGGGCTACAAAAAGTGCATTGAACATTGGTTTATCCTATGTAGTTGGCGGCATCATCCCCCTCAGCCCGTATTTTTTTATCTCAGATTCCCGGGAGGCCCTTCAATATTCAGTTGTGGCTACACTTATTTGCCTTTTTATTTTTGGGTATTTTAAAAGCAAGATGACGGGTGTAAATCCCTGGGGCGGGGCAATAAGGGTAACCATGATAGGTGCTTTAGCGGCTGCGGCAGCGTTTGGTGTGGCAATGTTATTTGAGCATTAGTTTTTGCCAAATAACCGGTAATTATTTCTTTTGGAGTAAGGAGTAGTTCATAGGCACGTATATTACATAAATCATTTCAAAAGATATTCATGAAAAATCTACTTACACTTTTGGCCTTTTTAGTTTTAACTGCAACCGGATTTGCACAAATGCAAACTGTATACCCTGAGGGACTTCCCGTGGGTTCAATAGCCCCCTCAATAGAAGGTAAGGATCAAAACGGCAAAAAAGTAAAACTAAGGAATCTCTTAAAGAAAGGAGATGTGGTATTGATATTTTATCGTGGCCAATGGTGCCCATATTGCACAAAGCAACTTGCACAAATGAATGATTCCCTCGGCATGGTAACTGCAAAAGGTGCCACGGTTGTCACTGTTACCCCGGAAACACCTGAGAACATTAAAAAAACTGTAGAAAAGACAAAATCTTCCTTCTCCATTTTAGAAGATAAGAATTTAGCCATCATGAAAGCTTATAAAGTAAACTTTGCCGTAGATGAAAAAACTGTAACCAAATACAAAACTTACGGTATTGATTTCGATAAAGCCAACGGTGAGAATGGCGCTAATCTTCCGGTGCCTGCCACTTATATCATCGGTCGTAACGGAAAAATTAAATACGCTTTTTTTGATACGGATTACAGGAAGAGAGCTTCCGTGAAAACCATAGTGGATAATTTATGATCGGGATATTTTTTAGCAGGATCCTGTTTCTTAGCCAATCGTGTTTACACTATGCTTTGCATCAGCAGAAATATTCTCCATACTCCATTCTATTTTCCTCACTAATTGATGCTGCCTCACTCTGCAATCCGGCTTTATACAAATAGGACAGCTGTACGCCATACATGCGTCCGAATGGATAAATATTTCCAAAGCATGACCGTAATTTTTTCTGAGCAGGCTTGTTACTTCTTCAATTTCATCATGAGCTTCATTGACATTAAAATACCATGGTACAGTAAGGTGCGCATCTATATGAAGAGTGGCGCCGTACTTGATGATTCGCACATTATGAATATCCATCCAGTTATACCGCCTGTTATCGTTCAGAGTAGCAACCATTTCTTTAAGCAAATTCACATCTGCTTCGTCCATAATACCACTGATAGAGCTACGGATGATCCGGTATCCGGTATATAAAATAATAAATGCAAAGAGAATAGCTACAGCACTGTCAATCCATATTATTTTTGTGAAATAAAGCAATATCAATCCGGCTATAATGCCGAAGGTTGTGTAAGTGTCTGTCTTAAGATGGTTGCCGCTTGCGATTAGCGGGAGTGATTTATTCTTAACCCCTACTCTTTCACAAACAGTTCCCGCGATAAAATTTATTACACCTGTTGCAGTTATCAGAATAATTCCAAAGTCAATTTGGTACACCTGATGCGGAACGGTAAAGTTTTTAACTGCACGATAAATAATGAAGATACCCGCCACAAAAATTAGGGTTCCTTCTACTGCAGCGGAAATAAATTCAACTTTTCCGTGTCCGTATGGGTGATCGGTATCTCTAGGCTTAGCAGAAATATAGAGACTATATACCCCTACTAAACCTGCAACCACATTCACAATACTTTCAAGTGCATCGGTAAGAATTGCCACGGAATTGGTGATGTACCAGGCCGCGATCTTGATCACAAAAAGGATAATAGAAAGTGCCGCTATCTTTTTCTGAATATTGAGGTTTTGTGCAGCTTCGTTCAAGGAAATAAATTGGCGGCAAAGATAGAAAAGGGAAATCGGAAAAGACGAATGTCTAATTTTGCAAGCATCCCTTAAAAGGAATATAAGAAATACATCAAACCTGACACATGCTTGAATTAAATTTTGCTCCTTTCCTTGCCTTAGAAACAGAAAGGCTTCTGCTTCGGGAAATAACAGAGGCCGACATTCACGAAATATTCTTATTGCGATCAGACAAAATATCGATGAAATACATTGACCGTCCGATTGCAAAATCTGAGGACGATGCCCGGGATCTTCTGAATAGGATGATATCAGCACTGAATGGTAATACAGGAATTACGTGGGGAATCCAGTTCAAAGAGAAGCCTGAACTTATAGGGACTATCGGTTTTTGGCGAATAGATAAAGAAAACCACCGCGGGGAAATAGGTTATATGCTGCGCCCGGGATTTTTCAGGATGGGTATAGCTTCCGAAGCATTAACTGCAGCCATGAATTATGCATTTAAGCACCTGAACTTTCATTCGATAGAGGCTAATATAAACACGGAAAATGATGCTTCCATGAAGCTTTTAGAAAAACTGGGATTCAGAAAAGAAGCACATTTCCGGGAAAACTATTACGCTGACGGAAAGTTTTTAGATTCCATAATTTATTGTCTTCTTGCTTCAGATAACAGGCCCGGTAAAGTTGAATAACACGTGCTTTACCCTTCATCTGCATGAACAAAAGCCGTATTTTTGCACCACTTAAAAACTTACTATGGATTTTGAATTTTCGGAAGAACAATTGATGATCAAAAATGCAGCGAGAGATTTTGCTGTAAATGAATGCCTCCCCGGTGTTATTGAACGTGATGAGGAACAACGATTTCCTAAAGAACAGATAGAAAAGCTTGCAGATCTGGGCTTCATGGGTATGATGGTAAAACCGGAATATGGCGGCAGTGGCCTGGATACGATCAGCTATGTGCTTGCCATGGAAGAAATAAGCAAGGTAGATGCAAGCGTAAGTGTGTGTGTGAGTGTAAACAACAGCCTTGTTTGTTACGGCCTTCAGGAATACAGCAACGAAGAGCAAAAGCAAAAATACCTGAAGCCATTGGCGCAGGGGAAAAAAGACGGTGAATTATACATCGGTGCATTTTTATTAAGTGAGCCGGAAGCAGGCAGTGACGCTACTTCACAACGGACAACAGCAGAAGATATGGGTGACCATTACCTGCTGAACGGCACAAAAAACTGGATCACAAACGGTAACAGTGCCAGCGTTTATATTGTAATTGCACAAACAGATGTACCAAAGGGCAGCCGCGGTATAAATGCATTTATTGTAGAAAAGAAATGGGCAGGTGTGATCGTAGGCGCCAAAGAAAATAAGCTTGGCATCCGCGGGAGTGATACACACACCATTTTGTTTAATGATGTAAAAGTGCCAAAGGAGAACAGGATCGGTGAAGATGGCTTCGGATTTAAATTCGCTATGAAAACGCTCGCCGGCGGCCGCATTGGTATTGCCTCCCAGGCATTGGGTATTGCGAGTGGCGCATATGAACTTGCAAAAGAATACAGCAAAACAAGAAAGGCATTCGGTACAGAGATCATGAACCACCAGATCATTCAATTCAAGCTTGCAGATATGGCCACAAGAATTGAAGCCTCAAGATTACTTTGCTTAAAAGCGGCTTGGGAAAAAGACCAGCATATAGATTATACATTAAGTAGTTCTATGGCAAAGGTTTTCAGCAGCGAAACTGCCATGTGGACAGCAACTGAGGCAGTACAGATTCACGGAGGCTACGGTTTTGTAAAAGAATACCATGTAGAAAGAATGATGAGAGATGCAAAGATCACGCAGATATACGAAGGAACGAGTGAGGTGCAGCGGATTGTGATAGGAAGAACGATACTAAAGTAAGACATAGGATCTTAGACATAAGACACAAGAGTAAAGCAATGTGCAAATGATGAAAATTATTTGCACATTTTAGTTTGCAGCACAATTTGAATTACATCTATGAGCATTATTGAAATAAAGGATCTTCGGAAAACTTACGGTGATAACGCTGTACTCAAAGGAATAGACCTGAATATAGAGGCGGGGCAAATAGTTGGATACATCGGACGCAACGGTGCGGGGAAAAGTACTACTATAAAAATACTCTGCGGCATCATCAGCGATTTTGAAGGCACTATATCAGTAATGGGGATGGATGTCAGAAAAAATGCATTGGACATAAAACAAAAAACAGGTTATATACCCGAGCAAGCTGCGCTGTATGAATTGCTTACCCCCGTGGAGTATTTGCGATTCAGCGGGAAGTTATACAACATGGAGGATGCAGCTATTTCTTCCAAAACATATGAATTACTTCGCCTTTTTGACCTGCAGGATAAAGCAGATACCCGCATGACATCATTCAGCAAGGGAATGAAACAAAAAGTTTTACTGATCAGCGGACTCCTGCATAACCCTGAAATAATTTTCCTGGATGAACCACTGAGTGGGCTGGATGCAAACGCAGTAATCCTGATCAAAGAAATTCTTGCTCAGCTGAAAGTTGCAGGGAAAACCATTTTTTATTCATCCCATATAATGGATGTGGTGGAAAAGATCAGTGACCGGATAATTATCATAGACAAAGGTGAGGTAATAGCAGACGGAAGTTTTGAAGCTCTTAAAGCTTCCGCACGGGAAGGATCCCTTGAAAATATTTTCACTTCACTTACAGGAGGCACAGAACAGCACAGGACTACAGCTAACGAGTTTATCAACGTTTTAAAACGCTGAATATGGATAAGCTGCTGCTGAATTTCATACTCTTCTTTGCAAAAAGTTTTCTGAAACAGGGTGTAGATTTTGAAAAGCTGAAAACTATTGCCGGCACATACCTGCTGATGGACAGGCGACGGACACGTGTAAGCATGAAAATGAATACAAAGAAGGAACCTAAAAATCCATTGCTGATCACGCAGATCGTTTATGTGTTTTTTGGGTTTTTGGTAGCGACTTCCTTTTACGAGATCAGGGATATTGTGCCGTGCATGGTGATACTTCATTCCTACATTCTTTTTATGATGGCAATGACGCTTATCACAGATTTCAGCACCGTACTGCTGGATACAAAAGATAATCAGATCATCATCCCACGGCCCGTAAACAGTAAAACCTTTTTTGTGGCAAGACTGGTGCATATACTTGTTTACCTGCTGCAATTCACTATTGCACTTGCTATTGTTCCACTGATTTTTACTTTCATACTTTTTGGGGCAGCTGTTGGGCTTGCCGCAATAGTCACAGTTCTCCTGACTGTAATTTTTGCGATATTCTTTACCTACCTGCTCTACGGAATCATACTAAGGCTGGGATCAGAAGAAAAAATAAAAGAGATCATCAGCTGGGCACAGATCGGATTGACGGTTTTCTTTGCAGTAGGCTATCAAATTATCCCGAGGTTAATCAATTATGATGCCCTTAGAAATGCGGTTGAGTTGCATTGGTATTCTTACTTTCTGCCGCCCGTTTGGATGGCCATGACTTTACAAAGCCTGCAGCAGATGTATGCTGACGGCCAACATATCGTAATGATCTTGCTTGCAATTACAGGGCCTGTTGCAGCGTTTTGGGTAATGATAAAGTTTATTGCTCCTGCTTTTTCAAGGAAAATAGAAGCAATGGGAAACAGTAAAACAGACACAGCTGCCGTTTCAGTGACCTCTCTAAAAAAAGACAGGTCTCTGTTCGATAAAGTTTCATCTCTTGTATGTACCGACATTACTGAGCAAGCCGGTTATGATCTCACCGGAAAGATGACTGGCCGCGATAAAGGGTTTAAAATAAAATTCTACCCAAGCCTTGCCTATTTACTTGTTTTTGCATTTGTATTTGTTTTTAAGAGCGGAAAAGATTTTGACACCGTATGGCTTACCCTGCCTGATTCTAAGCTTTATCTTTGGCTGGTATACCTGCCATTGTTTGCCATTACTTCCGCCATTTCGCTCCTCCCCTTTACGGAAAATTTTGCTGCATCATGGCTCTATATGGCAAGTCCGCTTTACAAACCCGGCAGCCTGATAACAGGCGGTATAAAATCGTTATTGGTTAAATTCCTGTTTCCCATGTATATTATTTTACTCTCTTTTGCCTTCTATGTATGGGGTTTTACCGTAGCAGATGATTTTATCCTGGGCTTTTTTAATTGCGTATCTGTATTTCTGCTGCTCTCAATTATCGGTAAGAGTTATCTGCCTTTTTCCATGGAACCGAATGTGCAGCAACAATCCGGAAAAATTGTGCAGCTCGTTTTGCAATTGATCATTGTTGCCATTTTGGTGGGCTTGCATTGGCTTGCTTTATCTTCTGCATGGCTTGTTGCTTTGCTCATACCCTTATCGGCAGGTGGCTGTCTTTTACTTTTTCGGTACATTCGGAATTATTCATGGAATAAAATTTCCTACTAGAATATGGTCAATAAAGAAAAATATCAAGCCCTGGTGCAAGATCTGGAACAGAAAGATGTGACCCTGGTTGCTGTATCTAAACTGAAATCGATAGAAGCCATCATGGAATTATATGATCTTGGTCAACGGGATTTCGGAGAAAATTATGTGCAGGAATTAATGGATAAGCAACCGCAACTTCCTGAAGATATCCGCTGGCATTTTATCGGACATTTGCAGAGCAATAAAGTAAAGTACATAGCCTGTTTCATACATCTTATTCAAAGTGTGGACAGCATCAGCCTTTTGAAAGAAATAGATAAACAGGCAGCAAAGCACAACAGATCGATCAACTGCCTGTTGCAGGTACATATAGCGGGAGAGCAATCGAAATTTGGCTTTGAAGAAGGAGAAGTTTTAAACATACAACCTGAGGAGTTTAAAAACATACAGGTTTGCGGGTTGATGGGGATGGCTACATTTACAGAAGATAATGACAGGGTTGTATCAGATTTTAAAAAACTGAGCAGCATCAACGAAAAAATAAATAATTTATTTGAGGGTAAAATTCTCAGCATGGGAATGAGCGATGATTACGGATTGGCAATAAGCTGCGGGAGTAATATGGTTAGGATTGGGAGTATATTATTTGGCAGGCGATAATTTTACCGCAAAGACGCGGAGCCGCAAAGATTTATTTTAAAACAAACTTGTTTTTGCAGAAATAATATATAAAATGAATTATAAAGAGACGGTAGATTATTTGTACAGTCAATTACCGATGTTCAGCCGAATTGGAAGTGCGGCGTATAAAAAGGATCTGGAGAATACGATGGTACTTTGTGAGAGCATAGATAATCCGTACACAAAATTCAAATCCATTCACGTTGCAGGTACTAACGGAAAAGGCAGTACGGCACACATGCTTGCTGCCATCTTG
>JBGTJG010000046.1:0-2799 GCA_041745235.1 Ferruginibacter sp.
CACTGGAAACAGTAGATATAAATCGGCTTACGCCTGTGGAGGCTTTATTAAAATTGCAGGAAATAAAAGGAAAGATAAAATAGAAGTACAGAAAGTTCGAACATCAGGCATACAATATCCAAATCCCTAATTTGCTTTACGGCTATAACCTATTCCCCTTTTTATAAAGTAAAATATTAATGCAGCTGTTAAAAACAGTATTGCATACAATAAAATATTTTTTTTCACAGGCTGCTTAAGAATATACAAACTGTCTATACCTGAGTTATTCCTGTTGACCGGCCCGGAAAAATAACAATGATCAAAAACCGCATTCCCCGCAATGTACATGGGAACTTTTTCTCCGTAATACCTGAAGTTACAACTGCGATAGACAATGTTTTTACCCCATGATGTAATTAAAGTTTTTTTACCTGCAACATCAGAGTGTTCAAAATCAATATGACAATTTGAAATTTGACAGGCGATTTCAGAATTTATTGTACCCCATGTACCAAGGCTTTCTGCATATACGTGCGCTATATAAGTGGGGAAATATCCGCGCTGATCATTGTATATAAACCTTATAACAGCACCTGCTATGTTAGCATGATCTATGTTCCAGTTGCCTGCACCCCTTTCTCTTCCATAAAGTCCCGTAGCAAAAATGGTGTGTGTGCCGCCCCAGCAAAAAATATTTGAAACTACATTTGCTTTCTCCTGTTCCTGCCCCCCGGAGAGGCAAAGTTTACAATTTGCAAATTGAATTTTATTTATCAGAGTTATCTCCGCATTCTGAGATACCCCATTTGGCGAGGAGCATATACCAACTACAAAATTCTTAATACTCATTTCTTCAATTTCTGTCCCTGTACTTCCTGTCGTAACCGACGATGTTTTGTAAATGCCATAAAAATCCCTTAGATCCGGATATCCTCCATCCGGCGGTAAATTGCTCACGGCAAGATTCGTAAAAGGATCTATAACAATTGCGGCATATGGCGAGTAGCGGCTATCCCTGCACAGATTATCCTTAAAATCTTCAAAAGCAGTATTGAAAAATTTTTTTCGGTCATTTGATGAAGGCGGTTTAAAAAGGCCTGTGATCCTCAGCTTTCTGATCTTACATCCCTTACCGTTTTGTATGCCGACAGCAAATGCATTTGTGAAAGTGGCAAATAATTCACTGCCCATATTTGAATCCCAAAAAGAAGACTCACCCAAAATTTCCAATGTACAAAAGCCTGCAGGATTATAAATAATCAGCGGCTTGCTTATCTTATAATTACCTGCCGGAATAAAGACCGTTGTGATATTATTACGAATGCATGTACTTATGGATTTTTGGATAGCTGTATGGTCATCTGTTCCCGATCCTTCTGCTCCAAACCATTTAACTGAAAAATATTGGCTAACTGACTGCGGATTTACGGTTAATGTTGTGTCGAAAATCCATTCATGATAATTTGCCTCTATTATACCGCCGTTGATCGAACCCGTACCGGAAAACCTTCCTCCTTCAAATTTTAATATTTTACCGGCAGGAATTGTAAGCGTTCCGTTTATGATTGTGTTTGCAGATATGATAACCGTATTTATATCAGAGCTGAAAATACTTTGCAATGTATTAGTCCGGTCTGTGTTTGATGATTCCTTTAAAGTGTAAGATTGTGAAAATGCATTTCCGCAAAAGAACAAAAATAAAAAAAATACATTCTTCATGATATAAAGATACCCAATCGCATAAATGGATTATCGGCCTTCTGAAAATATTGCTTTCGATGGGATTAAGTAAGTATAGCGATACAAATTTGAAACCTCTGTTTTTAGAAATTATATATTCTCAATTATTGTTTCAGTTAGCACATCAATAACTTTGCTCTGAAATCCCAAATTCACCAAATAGTTTGTTTTGTATTGCCCAAAAGCATCAGAAAAAAACACATTTGCAAAAAAAAGAGGAAACGTGAAATGTAAAGTTTACCATAGGGATGATTCAGGAATGAAGCTAGAATTAGAACGTACACAGGTATTAAGTAATATTTGCCCCTTCTTCAATAGGACTTTGAATACGCCATGCAGCGATAATTTGAGCATCCGCCTCTTTTGAGGTAACTTACGTATATGTTTTACATGAGGGCCTTCATACTATTTATTTCTTTAATTGGCTTGGTTTGCAAAGGTTTTTCACAATGCCCCATTACTTCATTAGGGCAGAACCCTTCTACAGCATTCCCCGTATGCGGCACCACGGTTTTTAATCAGGCGACGGTACCTCTTTGCACAGATCCCAACATAGATGTTCCCGGCTGTACAGACGGCGCAGACTACGGTAAAAATCCTTACTGGTATAAATTTACCTGTTACGTAAGCGGTACGCTGGGTTTTCTTATAACTCCCTTAGATCTTGAGGAGGATTATGATTGGCAATTGTATGATATCACGGGTTTGGATCCGAATGCGATCTATACTAACATTAGTACAGTAGTAACAGGTAACTGGTCCGGTACAAAAGGCCTCACGGGTGCAATGAACAACAGTCCCGGGCCGGGAGTCCTCCATTACAGTACGATACAATGCGCTTCTTTTCCGGGTGACAACAAACCAAAATTTACCACAATGCCGCCTCTTATCCAAGGCCGCAACTACCTGTTGCTCGTAAGTCATTATGAAGATACGCAGAGCGGGTACGGACTTTCTTTCGGCGGTGGAACTGCCGTTATTACCGACCCCTTGGATCCTCACCTGGTGAATGCATCTGCACCCTGTGACGGTACAGAAATAAGGATCACTACCAATAAAAAAATGAAGTGTAATTCT
>JBGTJG010000047.1:0-2999 GCA_041745235.1 Ferruginibacter sp.
GAGTTGTTAATGCTTACGCCTTTGAAGGATCCTTCCGGAAGGGAAATAGCAGATAAGCTTGAATCTATTGATCTGATAAAAAGAACCGGCAATATAGCTGAAGTAGTAGCAGTAGCTGATAATGATGATGGGAAATCAAAAATATTTTATCTGACACTGAATTTTCCACAGGGGGTTTTCAAATAGATTTACCTTACATAAGAACAAATTCTTGAGACAAATATTTTTTGTAAGGCGATTCAAAGGAAAATCATAACTGTGCAATCGGCAGAATGACAGTAAAAGAAGCACCCTCGTTTTCTTTGCCTTCTGCGAAGATTATTCCGTTGTGATTATTCACAACCTTTTGACAAATAGCTAACCCGATTCCATATCCCCCAAACTTGGATTTATCATTCAGTCGTTGAAAGATCGTAAATATTTTATCGGCATAGTCCTGGTTAAACCCAATACCATTATCCTGAAATCGAAGCATGTAATAATCGGTATAAGCATTCAATTCACCGAAACGCTGATTGGTTTCCCGATCTAGTTTTTTAGAAGTGATTTCAATAACCGTATCGGTTGCTTCTTTACTGAATTTTAAAGAATTATTGATGAGGTTATAAAATAGCTGATTCAGCTGAAGGGGTACACCTTTGATAATCGGTAATTTATCAGCCTTAATAACCGCTCTTTTCTGTTCAAGTGATATCTCCAGGTCGCCGGACACATCCTTCAGAATCATATTGAGATCCACATTTTTAAACTCTGCAGTTTTCTCAGTAAGCCGGGAAAATTCGAGGAGATCCTTAATAAGGCCATTCATTCTTACAGCCGAGTCCTGTACTTTACCCACATATTTCTTTGCATTCTCCGACATTTCAGCACTGTGTCTTTCTACCAGAAGGTTGCTGAATATCTGAATCTTTCTGAGGGGTTCCTGCAGGTCATGAGAGGATACATATGCAAACTGTTCAAGTTCCGCATTAGACCTGGCCAGCATCTGGTTAGAGTCCTCTAATGCTTTAGTTCTTTGCTCGACCCTGTTTTCCAGTTCCTGCTCTATCTCTACCTTGTCGTTAATGTCTGTATTTGTGCCTATCCACTGATACACTTTACCTTCCTTGTCCTTTACCGGTACACACCTTGTTAAAAACCACCGATATACACCATCATATCGGCGAAGAGGAAAAATCAGTTCCCACGGTTCATCTTTCTTCCAGGCCTTTTCTACAAAACTTACTACGCCCTCAATGTGATCCGGGTGATGCACCTTTTCCCATCCCCAACCCTGCATCTCTTCCAGATCAGTGCCTGTGTAATCAAACCAACGGCGGTTATACCAGAATATCCAACCTTGTCTATCTGCTATCCACGCCAGATTGTAAATGTTGTTGCCAAAATTTCGGAATTGTTCTTCGCTTTCTGCAAGTGCTTTTTCCGATTGTTTACGATCACTTATATCTACTAACGTACCCGGAAAACTTATAGGGTCACCTTCTTTATTGTAATTTACCCGTCCTCTTGCTGCCACCCAACGATAATCGCCTTCCGCATTTTTTACCCGGTAATCCGCTGCATAATCTTTTCCTGTGGCAACAGAATCTGAGATAGCTTTCATAACTCTTTCTGAATCCTCAGGGTGAATAGCTTCAGTCAATTTTTGCAGGGACAGTCCCGACTGCGCTACTTCAGGGGAGACAGAGAAAAGCTGAGCCAGCATGTTGTCTCCGTAGATCAGGTCTTTTTTAATATCCCAAAAATAAGTGCTTACAAGCCCTGCCGACAATGCTTGCTCGAGTTGCAGCTGTGTTCTGTGGAGTGCTTCTTTACTTTGTGTCTGTTCCGTAATATCCTGCATGGCACCAACCATTCTGTAGGGCTTACCTGAAGTATCATGCAATGCATAACCCCTATCATAAATGATGGCATATGTACCGTCTGATCTGCGAAAACGATATTGATCGGCCCATTGCTTACCACCGTTATCAATTACTTCATGTATACCTGCTACAATTCGATCCCTGTCTTCAGGATGGATCCCAAGGGACCAGGAATCTATACCGGGTAGTATTTCGGCATCGGTGTAGCCAAATAATTCTTTAAAGCCGTCATTCCACCAAATATTGTTGGAAATGAGGTCCCAGTCCCATACCGCATCCTGCGTTGCTTTTGCGACGAGCTCAAATCGTTCTTTAGACTTGTATAATTCCCGTGATTGTTCCCTGATTCGTATATCGAGTTGCTGATTAGCCTGCTGCAATTCCTGCATGAGCTCCAGATTTTTATCTACATCGCCTGTGGATATTTGGGGCGAAATGTTTGCACCCTGGCTTTCATTTAATTTACTTTCTACAACCGAAAGAAGATTTATTAAATTGTCGGCTATTTTTTCCATGCCTTCCAACCCCTTCTTGGCTTCGTCTGCCTTACCCTCCTGGTAAAGTTGAACGAGGTGTCGGGCGGAAGTATGTATCTCTGCATGTACCTTTTCCAGTTCATGCATTTCTTCAATATGTCCGTAATCATTTAATGCATGTCCGTAGATCCATTTTCCTACTGCACACTCAAAATGGGAAACAACTGATGTATCCTCCATTTCGATCCCATACAGGATAGACCTCAGTTTAGACTTAAATAACAGGTGTTTTGCCCTGGCCTGTTCAAAGTCTAAATGAATATTTTGTGACTGTGAAGTGTCTTCTGCCATACTGTAAACTGGATTCAATTAGAAGTACGGAAGCAATATAGTAAATCGCAAACGCTTCTTAGAGGTGCAAAATAAGGACCAATATTGCTGTACCTCTTGGTTACAGAGGCAGTTACATAAAAAAAGCCTCTTACGCGTCTCCGTAAAAGGCAATATAAAGCGGAGAGCTAGGGATTCGAACCCCAGGACCTGTAACAGTCAACAGTTTTCAAGACTGCCGCAATCGACCGCTCTGCCATCCCTCCGGCGCAAAAATAGGGGCGAAGGGGTAAAGATCAAAATAAGTTTCGGGAGGTTTCACGAAGGA
>JBGTJG010000048.1:0-4331 GCA_041745235.1 Ferruginibacter sp.
TTTTCTGGAGCAATCCTGTTTTTTGGATCATACGGCGGGAACTAAGCATCATTCATGAATTTATTGCAGATAAAAAAGCTGTGGAGGACGGGGATACAGCGGCATTTGCTTCAATGATACTGACAGCCTCTTACCCGCAACAACGATTTCCAATTACAAATAACTTTTTCTATTCACCCATAAAAAGGAGACTCATGATGCTTACCAAAAAACAAAATGCCCGAATGAATTACATTAGCCGATTATTGGCACTGCCGCTAATTGTGATTGTTTTTGCTGCATTTGTCCTGAAAGCAAAAGATGCAAAAAGGTTACAAAACACCCCTTTTGCCCCGGTGCAAAAAATATTAAATAAAATTACAGGAACGGAATCCGGCAATAAAAACACTATTCCTGTGTCTGTCAGTAACCTGGAGATCACTGTAGTTATTGATGCGGGGCATGGTGGAGATGACCCCGGAGCTAAAAGTGAGAACGGCATATCAGAAAAGGATCTGTCGCTGCAACTTGTAATGAAAATTAAAGAGCTTAACAGTAATAAACATGTCAAAATAATACTGACCAGGGAATCTGATGTTTTTTTATCGCCAAAAGAAAAGGCAGAATTTGCAAAGGCTCAAAATCCCGATTTATTTATTTCCGTTCATCAGGAGGGCGCTCCCCGAAACATGTGGAATAAGTCAACAGGTATGAGTGTTTATGTTTCAAACGATGACATTTTCAATTCTGAAAAAAGTAAACTTTTTGCTTCGGCTCTGATCGGCACATTCCAAAAGAATTACGATTTGAAAGTAGAGAAACTTCCTATGCAGAGAAAATCCGGAATTTGGGTTATAAAGGCCAATCCTTTCCCATCTGTATTAATAGAAGCAGGATATCTGACTAACCGGAAAGATGCCGCATATTTGTTATCAGCAAAAGGGCAGGAAACCTTTGCAATGAATGTGCTTAATGCAATTAATGATTTTACTTCTGCAAAATACCGGACTTCGAAAAAACCATCACCGGCTGATAGTTACCGGGAAGAGATTAAAGAAAATATTTCACAAGCGTACATTGATCCTCAACAAGAAAGAGTTGTAGATGCATCTCAGAGATTCCCTCGAGTAGTAATCTCCTCTGAAGGAACAGTCAGCGTTTTAGAAAAGGCTGCGGCCATGCCTTCACAATTCCGGAATATTACAACACCAACGAAGTTTATAGATCCTGTCTTTAGGGTAGGAAATTTATCCGGTGGCAGGGTATATTTAGAAATTTTCCAAAAGGAGAAAGTTGTAACAATAACGGATAATTATGAATTCGTAGTGGCGACAGTTTATTTTTCAGGAGCAGGATTTCAAGACATTTCAAGTGCCACATTAACAACAACGGATTTATCAACGCTCAAGCCCCTGATTGACCGTTGTGTCCCGGGTTCAGTAATAACGTTTGATAACATAAGAGTTAGAAATAGTGAAGGATCCAGAACTATTGACGGCAGGTCGTATTCACTGTTTTGATAGCCCGCCTTAGTTTTAGCATTTTTTTCTAAAGTGGAAACACTTTCTACGATTCTATTATTTTATCTTCATCAAAAAATTTGATGATGCTCAAATCTGTTCTAATTTTATCCTCTTTGTTTTGTTTTTCTAAAGCTAGTGTTTCCCAGAATCCTAAATCATTATTGCCCCCAAAAACTCCGGCTACAATTGCATTAAAAACACCTGTAGGTGTAGCGGGACAAGCTGTTGGCGTAAAGATGGGAGCTATCACTGTGTTTGTAGACACTGCCATAAAAGTTGGTCCGAAGAATGCTTACCTCAGCATAGATATCAAAAATATAATTGGCACTACTCAAATGGAAATTTTAAACGGTAAAAACCTGTTCTGGATCTTTGACAAGACAGGAAGGGAAATAGCTACAACCGCCAAAGTTCTTTTTCGGGTAAAAGGCGCAATGGAAGACAATATCGTGGATATGATTGTAAAACTTCCTTTCAGGCAAAAAGCGGATACAAAAAACTTCTACACTGTCAGATATCGGTGGGAAAGCAAGGATAAACGTAAGAGTATCGATATGGTTACGACAAAATAATTTCACTGTAGAGAAAAGAGTCTTAAGTGACCTCTCTGAGCTTAGTATTTAATTTCTTCCGTCTCAGTCGTGATGATCAATTCTTTTTTATTTCCGGCTTCTACCCTACCGATGATTTGCGCAGCAATGCCAAAAGAGGTGGCGGCCTCTATCATCACTTGCGCATCAGAGGCATCGCAGTAAATTTCCATGCGACAACCCATATTAAACACTTCATACATTTCCTTGCTATTGCTGCCGCTGTTTTGCTGAATGATCCTGAAAATTTCCGGCAGTTTAAATAAATTATCTTTTACAATTCTGAAATTACCCGGGAGGTATTTCAAACATTTGGTCTGCCCGCCGCCGCTGCAGTGTATAAGCCCGTGGATTTTTTCAAAATGGTCAGTGAGGAGTTTTTTCAATACCGGCGCAAAGGTGCGTGTGGGGCTTAAAAGTAACTTTCCAATTGTTGTCGTGCGCTTAGCTTCGTTTTTTCCGTTTGTTGTTGGTCGTGTGTCGTATTCCACTTCATCCGTCAACCTGTGTTTCCCAATATACACTACTTCTTCCGCAAGGTTATTATCATAGCTTTCTTTGAAAGCATCCGCATAATACTTACTAAGCACATCATGCCGTGCACTGGTAAGGCCGTTGCTGCCGATACCGCTGTTGTATTCGGTTTCATATTCTGCCTGACCGAAGGAAGCAAAGCCAACTATTACATCTCCCGGTTTTATTTTATCATTAGTGATGATTCTGTCTTTTGGCCAGCGGCACGTCATGGTACCATTCACCGCAACAGATCTCACCACATCACCTACATCTGCTGTTTCGCCGCCAAGGTAATGAACATTAACACCGTGGCTTTTCAGCATATCAAATACTTCCTGCGTGCCGTTAATGATCTGCTCGAGCACTTCACCGGGAATAAGATTTTTATTTCTGTCAATAGTAGAATTGAAAACAATATTATCGTAAATACCCACACAAAGCAGGTCATCCAGGTTCATTACAACAGCATCCTGTGCTATGCCTTTCCAAAGTGATATATCTCCTGTCTCCTTCCAGTACAGATATGCCAAAATACTTTTCGTACCTGCGCCATCTGCATGCATCACATTTACAAAATCATCATCACCTCTAAGGATATCAGGATAAACTTTGCAAAAAGCATATTTAAATAATCCCTGATCCAGATTTTTTACTGCTGCATGCACTTCTTCTTTCTGAGCTGAAACGCCGCGTTTTGAGTATAATGACATTGAAAATGTTGAAAGTTGAAGGTTCAAGGTTCTATGCAAAATAAATGTTCATTGACCGAATTTCAATATTCATTTCTCAACTACTTTTGCACCGCCAATATGAATATATATACCGACATTGATTCTCTTCCCCGGTTTACCAACGCCGTTATTACGACAGGAAGCTTTGACGGCGTACATGCCGGGCATGTTCAGATCATAGAACAACTGATCAAAGAGGCAAAAAAGGTAAACGGTACGCCGGTAATTATCACCTTTTATCCGCATCCCAAGCAAATTGTTCAAATTCCCGGTAAGCCTATATCTGTGCTGAACACTCCTGCAGAAAAATATGAATTACTGGAAAGCAAAGGCATAGAAAATATAGTGGTAGTTGCTTTCAATAAAGCATTTTCAGAATTAACTGCTGATGAATACATAACAAAATTCCTTGTCAAAAAGTTTAATCCTTCAGTAATTGTAGTCGGATACGACCATCGATTCGGGAATAACAGGGAAGGAAATTTTGAAATACTTAAAAATGCCGGCCCTTCAAATAATTTTGAGGTTCATGAAATACCGGAGCATGTCGTAAAAAATGCGACCATCAGTTCTACAGGAATAAGAAAGGCATTGGTGGAGGGCGATATAGAGAAAGCAGAATCCTTTTTGGGTTATCCTTATTTTTTCAGCGGCTTAGTTATTACCGGTAATAAGCTGGGGCGTACAATCGGTTATCCTACCGCTAATTTGCAAATTGAAGATCAACTTAAATTGATACCGGCAAACGGCGTGTATGCAGTTGATGTCCGCTTAGGCGAAAGAGCTTTGAATGGTATGATGAATATCGGCGTAAGGCCAACGGTAGGCGGTATCAATCGTGTGATTGAGGTAAATATTTTTGATTTTAATGAAGATATTTACGGACAAATGCTAACGGTATATGTGAAACATTATTTGCGTGAGGAAATAAAGTTCAACGGACTTGATGAATTAAAAGAACAATTAGATAAAGATAAAGAGACAACATTGTT
>JBGTJG010000049.1:0-2325 GCA_041745235.1 Ferruginibacter sp.
TACCCGATGATTTCTTTGGCCTGCCACCAAAGAAAACCTGGTAAATTATCAGGGCAACAATGATCAAAACAACCAATCCAAACCAATAATAATGTCTTGGGAAGTCCGGTATCGCGGAAGGTTCACCCTTTTTTGGTGAAAGTATTGCAGATAAGCGACTGGGTTTTTTAGTAACAGTCACCTCCACTGGAGATGTAAATACAGTTTGATATACTTTTTTCTGGGGGTCGAAATAGGAAAAATCTGCAGATGGAATGATATACTTTCCGGGATCTTTAACGGAAACCAGCCAGGAAAATGTTTTTGTCCCGGTTAATGGATAAACATAGGCATTCGTATTTTCTGTTATTTCATCTTCTGATACTTCGAAGCCTTCAGGCCAGGTAATTTCCGGGGAAGTAACAAGTGGAAAATTTCCCGTTCCGTTGATAATAAAAGACACCCTAACGGATGTCTGCTGGTCAAATTTGTTATTCTGGATAGCAGATTTAATAGAAAAAGCGCCTACCGCACCTGAAAAATTGATGGGTTGACCTTGTTCCGGAAGTGGTTTTACGGTAATGGTAAGCGGGTTTGTTTTTAAGGTTACCTGGTGAGTCACTACCGTTAATTCCGGTTCTGCAGGCGATTTGTCAATCAAATTCTGAAGCAATTCAGCAGCACTCAATTGATTTTTTTTCACAAAATGGATCACACTTTCAACCTCTGCGCCATCCAGTTTAAATACACCTGGCTGCAATGGAAATAGCTGGACCTTACGAATAAGGTGTACATAAAAAGGTTTGCCCCTGATATCTTCCACAGTTGCCTGTGCGTCATAAGCATCAACCATCTCCATTACACTGAAGCCGGTAAGTGAGGGACGTTTTGTAACACGTGAGTTGGCATTAAGCCGCGAGCATGCTTTGTACACAGCCATCAGGGATTCACCTACATAACATGATGTTTTATTGACCTCAGATGTGAGAAAAAAATTTTCTTTCAGCTTTCCGCTAATCGTTTCTCCCGGCTTTATTTCTGATTCATCTTCCACTCTTTCCGATTCATCTTCGAAAAATGACTGCGTGCTATTTTTCGCTACCACAACTTTTACAGTATTGGAGCGCATAAATTTTCCGTCGATGATAGCCGTTGCGCCCGGAATCGAAAACTTTCCTGTTTTAGTTGGAGTCAAAACAGCAATTTTAGAATACGCTTCTATTAGTTGTAAAGACTGGGGATTGATCTTTGGGGTATTTGGCACATCAAACACTTCCTCGATGGTAAAATTCACAAAAGCAGGATTTTTAAATTCCTGTATGCGTGTTGCTCCTTCAATGATAAACTGTACCTGGAAGGTTTGGTCTGGAGATAAATTGTTTTCACTAACCAACGTGTAGAATTTTACCTGTGCTGAAACATTAAAAGTCATTAAACTTCCTATCAACAGCAGGCAGACGAATAACAGGCTACTGTAAGCGCTTGATTTTAAAAAACTAATATGACGATTCATTCTTCCAGACACGATAGAAGCAAATATAAATTTTGCATATTAGTCACCCTAATCCTGGAATATTATGAATGTTAAAATTGTCTGAACCTTGATTTTCCTGATTGAAGGATTTTCTTGATTTGCCTCAGTGTTGTTCACTGCCTTTAGTAATCATTAGACTAACAACGGTGAGCGTATTTCTTTCAGCATTAAACATTCAACATTCAACATTCACCCCTACAGGTCTCCCAATTGAGGGCGAATAATTATATCTTCCACGCAGGCCTGTGGTGAAAGGCAGGTAATTGTATAAAGAAGATCAGCTATGTCCTTTGCTTCCATAATACGTTTTGGATCCACACCACTTCCTGCCCAGGATTCGGTATAGGCAGCACCGGGATATACCGCCGTTACTTTAATGCCATAAGGCTTCATTTCTTCTCTTAGGTTTTTAGAAAATCCCGCCAGCGCGAATTTACTGATGCTGTAAGCCCCTCCATTATCATATGCCTTTAGTGATGCTATCGAACAAATATTAATAATGAATCCGCTTTTCTGATCCATCATTTGGGGCAGCAACATCCTGGTTAAATGATAGGCACCATAAAGATTTGTCTCAATCATCTTTTCCAAAACGCCTTCTTCTTCATTGTAAACGCTGCCAGGAATAAAATGTCCCGCATTGTTTACCAGTACATCAATCTTAGGCACTTCTTTAAGTATCCAATCCGCAAATGCCCTAAGCTGTTCTTTTTTACTGATATCACATTGAAAGGTCTTAATATTTGATCGCGGAAATCTTGCCTGCATTTCCTTTGAAGAACCATCCAGCAGTTGTTTATCACGGGCGCATA
>JBGTJG010000050.1:0-4037 GCA_041745235.1 Ferruginibacter sp.
TCCCAAAATACTTGCATTATATACCCGGAATTTATTTTGTACAAACGGGCGATACTCAGGGTATTTTTCCGTGCCTGTCCCTAAAGGCATTTTAGAAAATACACGGGAGTGAGAAACCGAATGGCTGGCAATTTCCATTCCTGACAGGTGTAATTCATTCAGACGCTGTTTAGCTTTTTCATTAAAGAAAATATCATCATTCCAGTCTTTTATGTATTTGGTTTGTATAAAATAAGTAGCGGCAATGCCCATTTGTTTTTCCATCTGCGCATACTTTACATTATTTTCCATTGATTTTGTAAAATCAACATCATGTGTTATAAGCAGACTTAATGCTTTATTGAAAGGAACAGTGCCCAATGTTACCGACGATGAAGAAGCATTGAGATATATTTGTTTAAAGGTTCGTAAAATCAGATCCATTCCGGGATCATATTGATTGTTATGAATTGATGTGGCATTTTCGCCCCTGCCATTCATATACTTCAAAAAATAAGTGCCGATATCAAATCCGACAGCATATGCTTTTCCTTTTCCGTAATCTTTATAAGTGATAAATGCGGTTCCATCCTCCGGGTATAAAAACAGCGGAGTTTCAGAATTAGTGTATCCATTGGTGGGGAAGACATCTTGCGGGTTCATCAGCATAACAGGTTCTTCACCAACCAATGACTCTGTTAACCCTTTGATATTCTTATTCAGTTTTACTAAAGTACGTTTATCGGATACAATTACAGAATCGAATCCGAATATAGTTTGGAAGCCGCCGCCTAATACATTTACCCCTATAAGGGTTCCTCCATTATGAGGTACTCCTGCCAGCAGTTTCAGATCAGCTCCTGGTAAAACTCTGCCTGAAATTATCGGATAGACCAGCACTGCAGCGTGCTTTACAGCTTCTGCAGCATCAATGGTAACCGTAAAGGGTATCCCGATATTTTTAAGGCCATGTACTAACCCCTCCCAGCTACCGGTAGTATCGGTTAAAAGAACCGCTAATGCAGAGGGGTTTTCATCACTGTATTTACTCCAGGATGCGATAACAGGAGCGGGTATTACAGAAACTTCAGAAGGACCGGCTATATCTTTAAAAAAATACATATTGCTGCTGCTTACACTTTTTTGATCAGTACTATAGTCATCCTGTTTTTTATAGCCTATAAAATAATACAGAACGCCGATAATAATTACTGTTAAAACAATATAGAGGGGCTTCATAATTTTATTTTTTTCAATTTTTGCTTAGCACTCGTTGGTTAAATTATCAGAAGCCCTCACAAATTAATAATATTCTTTACAAGGACAGCCCATATGTTTGAATACCAAAATGGTATGATTAAATTGAAAATTTGTTTTATGCTGTAAAATTTGATTGCATAATTTTTGAAAAGTGATATAAATAATGTGCGGAATCTCTTTTTGCCTTTAGCAACCAACTTTTAAAATAAACTTTTGATGTATGTAAGTCGGTGGGTTGGCAGAAATCGATTTAAACTACAAATCCGGTTATTTGATTTAAGTATCTGTGCGGTCGCATATTAGATTTGAGTATGACGTTATTTCTTCGATACGATTTTATTATCGTTATTACCTACAACTGCTTAAAGTCTTTAAACAAATTAACCTTATTATTCTCTACTAAACTTTGATAATCTTTCCATTTACCGGAAAAAAATGTATTGATTTTTTCAATGGCAACTGCTATTTTCAATTCCGCTTTTTGTACCAATAATTCTTCCTGTTTTGCAGGCGTTGCCATTTTGCCTTTAATATTTTCCAGCGCTTCTGAATAGGATGTTAATACCGTTTCTTCCGGTACTTTGCCATAACCCTGCCGCTCAATCTTTTTACCTGAAATAAATTCCCTGATCGTTTTTATCTGCTCCTGTATTTTTTTACTTTGTTTACGAATACTGTCAGCAACAGGTGTTTCTATATCCTTCAATTGAGCTTCATATTTTTTTGTGATGTCTTCTGCCTCTGTTAACTGGTCCGTGCCCTGGGTCAGCTTTTGAGCAGCCTGTTTAAGTTTTAATGTCAGTTGTTTTTGCGCTCTTAAAATTTCGGTATTGTCCGGTTTCCGCGGATCAGCCTTTACATTTATATAACCGGAATCCGTTTCTTTATTTACCGTAATCACAATTTTATACCTGCCCGGCATCACTGCATCACCACCGGGTTCTTCGGCATTCGATTTTGGCTTTACAGAAGCGGGGGCTCTTTCTCCTTTCTCATCCATCCGCCAGTATTTTTTATTAAAACCGCTGTCAATGCTCCATTTAAGCGTTCTGATCAAGCCATTCTTATCATTATAAATCTTTACAAGTGCACTGTCTGCTTTACTTTTTTTATCATTTTTAGAAAGCGTATCTCTTGGGCTCAGCAGCTGATCATCGAGAGAGTCTTTAAATCTTTTATTATTCTGAAGATCACCAACAGGGATTTTTTCTGTCTTTTTCTTCGGGCTGATGACGGGCTTCAGCGTATCCGTTTTCGTAGCCGGCATTTTTGCATAAAAATTAATTGCAGCTCCTCTTTTTTTATTATCAGCATCCCACAGACCCCATGTACTCCATTCATATCCCGGTGCATTTTTAAAGGTTACCTGGTATGCATCGTTGTTTTCAAAAGCAATTAGTTTTTTGTTTGCCAAACCTTTTTGCGCTGCAAGCTTTCTCAGCGGCCTTATATCATCCAACACATAAATAGCCCTGCCAAACGTCCCGATACACAGATCAGCTTCTCTTTCCTGTATAGCGAGGTCATATGTACTCACGCTTGGGTAACCATTTTTAAACTGTTGAAAACTGCCTGCATTATCCATGCTTATCCATAATCCCTGTTCAGTTCCTACGAATATCAAATTCGGTTCAGCAGGATCCTGCAACACACAAAGAGCATAGCCTTTTGTGTTTTTGTTCTGCAAAATATTTGTCCAAGTATTGCCGTAATCAGTGGTTCTGAAAATCATTGCTGCAAAATTTCCCCTGCGGTAATCATTGGCTACTACAAAGGCTTCGCCCGTATTATACCTGCTTGCTTTTACCTGCGGCAGCCAGCTTCCTTTTGCCAGCCCTGTTATTTTATTGGATACATTCAGCCAGTTTTTTCCCCCATCTCTTGTAAGTTGTACCTGCCCATCATCTGTGGTAACCCACAAAATATCTTTATTTAATTTACTCGGCTCTATTGCTAAAATAGTACAGTGATTTTCAGCACCGGTAATATCTATACTTATACCCCCGTTTTTTGACTGGTCTATTCGTATACTGTCATTTGTTGTAAGATCAGGGCTTATCGTACTCCAGCTTGCACCCTTATCAAAACTTTTGTGCACAAACTGGCTGCCGTAATAAATAGTTTTTTTATCAAATGCATCCTGTGCTATTGCAGCATTCCAGTTAAATCGAAGCCTGTCTTTATTGATGGTATTTGCAACACTCGGTGGTTGTATATCCCATTTATCCCCGGTAGTAACATTATAACGGCCTGCATTTCCTCCCTGGCTCATGGCATACACCCAGTTTGCATCTTCGGCATCAGGCATTACATCAAAGCCATCGCCACCCCAAAGACTTTCCCAATAATAATTTTTAAGCCCGGCATTTGTCCATGTATATGCAGGCCCACGCCAGCTCCCGTTATCCTGCATGCCTCCCATAATATTGTACGGCATTTCATTATCTACATTGATATGATAAAACTGTCCCACCGGAATTTTTTCATCAAACTGCCATGTTGGCGGCGTAGGCTGCACGTAGACCGGCTTTCGGTTCTGCAGGAGAAGACCCTTGGATTCAAGCGACGAAGAATTGATGCGGCGTATCCGCAATGACCTGATCGACAGCTACGACGAAGAGCTGGAGATGGAGCTCGAAGACCGCTCGGTGGCCGAGCTGATTGGCGAAGGCGACGACCGCAGCCCGCAGGAGATGGTCAAGGACAAGGAATACCGCCGCCAGTATTTCCGTGAACTGTTCCGTCTCCAGGCCGAGCTGGTGAAGCTTCAGGACTGGGTCGTTAGCACTGGCCACAAG
>JBGTJG010000051.1:0-6730 GCA_041745235.1 Ferruginibacter sp.
CTGCGGTATTTACTTTCCGCGCTTCCTCTTCCAGCTTGGCCATAAGTGCTGAAGCATTTGGCAGGGATTTTATTATTTCTGTTTTAGATGCAGCCATACCATCAGTAATTCCTGATGCTGCATCATATAAGCCTGTGACAGATCCTTTAAACATCCGGTTATCATCACCGATCTGTATGCCTGAAAATTTTACTTTCATTATTGCACCCACAAAATTTACAAGTATTTCACCTGTACCTGTGTAGCTGCCGTTCGTTTGTGAGAATGAAGTATTTTTCATTACAAATTTTCCCACAAGAATATCCGTACCGTTTGCAATACCGTTTTTATTAGACTGCTTAAGCGCACCGTTATATTTTGCAGAAGCAGAGCAATCGCCCGCGGGTGCTTCTTCCTCTTCCTTTTTTGGCGGCGGATTATTATCGAGCGGCAGTTCTTTCTCCGGCGCAGGCGGCACGGCATAAGGCATTTCTTTTTTGTATGTAAAAACGATCACTTTACTGCGTCCTTCATTTTTAAAATTGAGTTTGTTCAACGGGTCATATGCCTGCACCTGCAAGGCATAACGGTTTCCTTCTTTCAGTTTCGGCTTGCTGTTATCCATCTGCAGTGATGTAGTAACTATGTTTTGCTGCTGATAGAAAGGAAGAATATTTTCATTGATAAATGCGTCGTTGGCATTAAAGACCTGTGCAGCCGTAAGATCTACCAGGCGAAAACGATAACGTGTTTTACCTACCACGCCGCTCGGGGTCCAGCTGAAGGTGATGAATTGGGGCTGCAAAGGTTTGATCACCGCATTGTTTACCGGGTTCGTAATGATCGGTGGCAGGTAAGAAAGAATGCTTACGGTAGTGCACCCCTGTGAACTGCCGGTACCGCCTGTCGGATTATTAATTACAGTGGCTTTTACACAAAATGTGTAGAGCCCTTCCGGCAGCGTACCGCCGTTCAGGTAAGTATTCAGTTCGTATCCCTGAACGATAAGGTCGTTAGGGCCTATACTGCCATTATTTACTTTTAGCTGGTTTAGCGTTATGGTCCGTGTCTGCCCGGCATTAAGCACAAGCGGTGCGACAGGTATGAAATTTTCATTCAGCGCTATTTTCACGCCGTTGCTTATTCCCGTAAGCGATGGAATCAGCTTTATCTGTTCCGCACGAAGCGAATTATTTATAAGCGTGATCTTCACATTGCTCCCCTGCTCTATGTAATCTTTTGCCACAGACGAAGCAGGCGGCAAAACACTTACGTTTACGACCACCTGAGCGGTCGATCCTATAGAAAGAAGAAGGAGGAAAAATAAAATTTTTGCCTGCAGGATAGATCTTAAAAACTTTTGCATATCAGTTATTTTAAATTGTACACAAATCTGCTTTAATTTGGAAGCGGCACATACAGTTACTTAACGAATGAGGTTTTTCAGTTAATAGAATATGAAAACCGTATGGGGGAGCAAGGGAAGTCTATTAATCACTATATGTATTGGGAATGGATCACACAAGCCGAATATTATCCAGGGGCCTAAATACAGGAAGCAATAAGCTGTGAGAATCGGATCAGCATCTTTATTTCCCTTTTTTTCTTTATCACTGATCATAAAACAAATGCCGGCGAATTGCTTCGTTAATCAATTAATCCCGTTGGTTAAGCGAACACCGGTGTGTGTTAACTAAAGGATTTATCGTTTATAGTAATGTTTCAATTTTGGTGAATAAATCATCATTTAAAAATCAAAACATGAAAAACAATTCATTAATTATTAAAGCATTATTATTCGGTTTAATTTTGCAGAGCTGCAAAAAAGAATCAAGCCACGTAACAGATACGGCTGCAAATGAACCTTCAGCAGAATTTGTATATAAAGCTCCTGATACCACAACTGCTCAGCCGGGCATATATATGGTTACATACAAAGAAACATTTGCAAAGCCATTTGCAAAATTATATACAGGAAGCCGGTCTATCCGTGGTGCAAGAATAACAGAAACCGAAACTTATAACCGTACTGTTAAAACTAAATTATCCGGTGCATTGCAGAATCCTGATGGTTCTTATAAAGTGCCGCTGCAAAATATTACAGGATATTTCAGCACGCTTGTAGTAGGTTTTGAAGCAGAGCTGGATAAACAAATGGTCAAAAAATTAGTTGAAGACCCAAGGGTGAAATATGTTGAGCGGCAAGTAGAAGAAAATTCTGATGCCGATGTATCTTCAGGCACAAAAGTGTTCAGCCCGCAGGCGCAAACGGTAGATGCTTTGAGACAACAGATAGGCTACAAAAATGCAATTTCCAGCAATTATATTGCGTGGATACTTGACAGCGGTTGTGATATGGACCACCCGGATCTTAATATCGGTGCAGGCCTTGCGAAAAATTTTGCACCTAATGAATATTCTGTTGAGGATTTAAATGGCCATGGTACTAAAGTAGCCGGAGTTTTAGCCGCTATTGATAATTCAATAGGCACACGCGGATCGGCTGCCGGAGCACCAATAGTTCCCATCAGGATAAAAAAGGCAGACGATAAATCATACCCTTCTATTTTTGTAAAAGGATTGGAATATGTATGGACAAACTCTATTGATGGCGATGTGGTAAATATGAGCCAGATTACGCGTCCGCAGGCGAAAACATTTATTCGACAAATATTGGTAATTCATATGTTTCAGGAATAAACGGAACTTCCTTTGCCACACCAACGGTTGCGGGTATATTACTGATGTATAACGGTGCAATAATTGATAAGGGTTATATAAAAAATGACGTGGACAAGAGGCCGGATCGAATAGCAGGATTTTATTAAATTAATCAAGCGGCTTTTAAGCCGCTTTTTTTATACCTATAACTTTCCGCCTTATTGTAAATAGAGTTGATCAGCGTCTAAAGTCTGAAGAAAACAATGCGAGCCAAAATCCAATCTTAAGGGGAAGGTCACCGGTAAATGATAATATTTTATAAGTTTAATCGCGACCGCTATTAATTCTCCAAAATTTGCAGTCCTGCATCTAAGCATGCTTCCTTAACACATAGTGATCCGTTAGGATCCATTATATGTGGAGAGAAGAATAATTCTTGTTTGCAATGCAGTTTTACTTACTTCACTCATCATTTCGCGATTCAGAAAGAGTACATTCACATTGGGAAGGCCACTCGCTTTTTTCAAGTCCTGCATGAGCTTTACACTGACGCAGATTTCTTTCTTGCTTACAAAATGCATCTATGTAATTTGAATCTATGAGTATGCTGCATAAGGCTTTGTGAGTGGTACAGACATTGCGCCATTTGAATGTGTTATATGACCTGGAGAAGCTTCTAAAAAACGTTTTTTTGTTTCCTGCGCTTGCAAGGCTTTGCGAAAAGCAAATAACAAAAGGATATGAAAATAAAAAACCCCGCATCAGCGGGGTTCTTAAAAATGTTGAAAGCACTTATCTGTTTGATTGTTCTCTTGCTTTTTGTACAGCAGGCAAGTGAATCGCTGCAGGTTGAGCTGTTGCGCCGTCGAATACTTTTACATGAGGGCCCCCTCCTGCACCCGGACGTGCAGCCGGTGCTTTTGTTTCTGTTTTAGCCGGTGCATTATTATCCTTCACTGCAGGCAGCAATAACCCGATCAGGATCGGATTGGCATCTTTAGTTCCGTTGCTGATCTTAGTAGAAGGGCTGTTTTGTGCAAATGCATTTGATGTAAAGCCGATTACAAACATTGATAAGATAACAGTTACTTTTTTCATGATTTTATTTTTTGTTTTGATTGAATAATTTGATAACACAAAGGAACGAAGCCGGTAGTGTGATGCATGTGTACAATTAACGGATGGCGCACTTCACTTAACGATTAGCCCCATTAAGCATTAACAACAGTTCAATCATTAAACGATTCAAATATGTTGACGAAAAAGCCCCGCATTTTTTGCGGGGCTGACGGATCATCCCGGCAGATTTATTTTTGACTCAAACCTGCCAAAATATTTATGTCGGCATATCAGCATTTAGCGCAATCATATTTTATATATATTGCTTTCTTAGGTTTTACCGGTTGTGCAATCGGCTTTACTGCAGGTTTAGCAGTTTCATTGGGCTTAGAAGACGATACCGGGACATCAGACATTTTGATCTTCATGTAACCTGTTTGCCCGGGCTGAGGAGCTACACCGTTAACAGGTTTTTGTTGCTGCCCGCTGCCTGAAGGTCTTTTCGCTGCGGTACCTGTTCCGTTAAGAGTAAGTGTTTCACTTGTCGTGCTTTGAGCAAATGAATGGCCGGCAAAAATGGTGAACAACATTGATAAGATTACTGTTACTTTTTTCATGATTTTATTTTTTTGATTATATTGATAACACAAAGAAACAGTTGCCGGAGAATGATTCACATGTACAATTAACAGATAAGACCTTTCACTTAACGATCACTCCAAATACAACTTCTACACCAGGCAGATAATAAGCACATTAGGGTATGTTCGACGAAAGCCCGCGGAAAAATGCGCAGCACGGGATCGCCCCGTCAGATTTATTTTTGATCTCCTGATTTTGTTAACGATAGGATACTTCACTTAACACGCAGATGATACAATTAAAAGCATGCAAACTTGATTAAGTTAGTATTTAGATGTAAAAAAAAGCCCCGCAAATGCAGGGCTGATTATAATTTGAGGTGGCCAAAATTATTCCGTTTTTTTAAAAAACGAACATGCGAATTTTTATCTGTTTTTTACTCCTATTTTTAAAAAATAGTCAGCAGCAGCTTTTTTGGGTTGCACCGCTTGTCCGATTGGCTTGGGGGTTTCATTTGATTTAGCAGCCGGCACATTATTATCCTTAACGGCAGGCAGCAATAAGCAGATAAGGATCGGATTTGCTTCTTTGTTTCCGTTGCTGATTTTAGTGGCAGGACTGTTTTGTGCAAAGGAATTTGATGTAAAGCCGATTACAAACATTGATAAGATTACTGTTACTTTTTTCATGATTTTTATTTTGATTAATTAATGCAGATTGGTAAATATTTTATTTTTTTTTGGGCTCCGGGGCTTCGCCTTTAATGTCACCTAAATCCAGCAGAAAGTCCCTGGCTTTTGCAGGCTTTACAGGTTGTGCAATTGGCTTAGCCGTAGGCTTAGGGGCTTCGTTCGGTTTCGCTGACGATACCAGAACATCAGACATTGTTACGGTGGTATAACCTGCTTCACCCGGCTTGGCCTTTGGTTTGTGATTTGTCATCTTTGTGAAATTAATAGACATTGACTCCGTAGCCTGAGCAAATGCATTTGCACTAAACCCAATTACAAACATTGATAAGATTACTGTTACTTTTTTCATGATTTTGTTTTTTATTTTGATTTTTTAAATTGATAACACAAAGAAACAACGTCTGTAGTGTGGCGCATATGCACAATTAACCGATAGGGCATTTCACTTAATGGACAGCAGAATTATGTTATATCAGGTAACAATAAATCTTTGAATGGTTCGGCGGATAAAAAAAGCCCCGCAAAAAGTGCGGGGCCTCTGATCACCGGATCTGATTTATTTTTGATCTCTTGATTCTCCTCTGATATCGTCAATTTTTATAAAAATGTCAGCTTTTTTAGTTGCACCGGTTGTACGATGGGCTTAACCGCAGGCTTAGCAGTTTCTTTTGTATGAGCCGACAGAATAGGAGTACCCCCGGCTTCGTCAAATACCTTAACAGAGCTCACCTTTGGTGCAGCTTTATCAGGCTGACCGATCTTCGTAACTACAATTTCAGAAACTGAAGGTGCACTTGCAACAGATGAGGCGACTTGCACAAACGGATCAATTAACGGAAAGCCGGTTTGACTTAACCGCTGACTATAAACGAAGAGTTTTAGGAAACTTAAAACCCCGGATACGTAAAAAGCCGCCTGAGGGGACTGCTCTTTACTAATATGCTGATGTTGTTAACCTATTCTGTTCTTTGAAAATAAAAGCTGAGATCACCTGCAAAAGAAAATACGGTGAAGCCGGCAGGATACTTTTGTGCCGGACCGTTAGTATATCCGTAACCGGTAATTTTTATATCGCCTGCTGTTACAGGATATGTGGCGGCACTGTTGTTTGTGCGGGTACGATAGTACCAATCATCGCTGTTCATAGAGATAACATATTCATTATCTTTTAACAGCTGCACAGGTGTTATAATTTTTACGGCTTCTGTTCCTGCAGTAGTTACATCTATGGTTTCTGTACGAAGAATTGCCTGGGTAGCGGCATCCCATATTGTTACCCTAAGCCCCGCACGGGTTCCCGGAATCCTTACAATTACAGAATTTATTTTTCCGTTTACAGTTGGCGTAAATCTTATGCCGAATTCGTTATCAGCGTTATTTATTACCGCATTCATTTGTTGATTAAAACCTGCAGCGGTACGAAATGCGGGAATTGGATTTTGTTCGGGGTATACTATCGGTGCGGGTGCCGGCGCCGGGTTATCCTTTTTACATCCTGTAGAAAATAAACCTATGCCTGACAATAAAAGTAAAGTCATCCTTCTGATAATTGTAGTTTTTAAGTTTTTCATCTTGATAATATTTTGTTTTAAATTAATGAGCGTTTGTTCGGCATGCGCCGAATATGAGCTTATGTGTATTATGCTGATCGAAATTTTTGGACTGCCGGCAGTAACAATGAAACTGTAAAGGTGCCGGGAGCGCCCGAGGTTGAACTTCGGCATATCGTTAATCCAATATTAACTGCAGAAGCAAAC
>JBGTJG010000052.1:0-16954 GCA_041745235.1 Ferruginibacter sp.
GCAAAAGGCTTCGGTTCTGTGAGGATATTTTTTTTATGAAGGAGATAAAAAATATCGCGGGCAGAATGTCCTGTTGCCAATATGTAAGAATCCGCAGAAAATTCATCGCCGTCTGCAGTTTTTAAAGCGGTTATTTTTTCATTACCAGTGATAATATCTGTAACCTTTTTTTCAAAGTGTAATTCTCCACCGCATGCAATGATCTTTTGATGCATTGCTGTAATGATCTGAGGCAATTTATTCGTGCCAATGTGCGGGTGCGCATCAGACATAATGTTTTCTGCCGCACCGAAATATACAAACAGTTGCAGAATACGATCTGCATCACCCCGTTTATTACTTCGGGTATACAATTTCCCATCACTGTAAGTACCGGCTCCCCCTTCTCCGAAGCAATAATTGCTTTCCGGATTTACAATCCCTTCTTTATTTAAAACAGCAAGGTCTCTTCGTCTTGCTCTTACATCTTTACCTCTCTCCAGGATTACAGGTTTTATCCCTGCTTCCAGTAGGGTAAGGGCTGCAAATAATCCGGCCGGGCCTGCACCCACAATGATTGCTTTTTGAGAAGAATTGTTTACCTGTCGGAACGGGAAATCCGGGATATGAAGCGATTGAACCGGCTCATCCAGGAAAGCATTAACAGTAAGATTTACAAAAACTTTCTTTCCCCGGGCGTCAATAGATTTTTTGGTTACAGAAAAGCCGGTAACTGAAGAAAGTTTTTTACCTGAGGCAGAGGAAATATATTTTTTTACTATTTCTTCATCAGCTGCTTCTGCAGGAAGCAGCCTCAGCATTATTTTTTGTTGCATATTTCAAAAGCCGGGACTTACCCCGGAATGTTTTACTTAATTGCAGGTCAAACAGGTTGTTACAGCAGCTGTCTTAAAAAGGGAGGTCGTCGTTTCCTTCACGCTCTGTAAAATTATCCATAGGCTGCCTGTTATCAACGACTCCGTCATTCTGAGGCTGTGCACTGTTCAGGATCTGTTCTATGCGCCATGCATCGAGGTTAGTTATGTAATTTGTTTTGCCGTCCTTTTCCCATTTACTTCCTTTTATGTTGAAATAGATTTTTACATCGTCCCCGATATTCACTTTATCCAAAATGGCGGTCTTATCCTGAACGCATTGGAACTTTGCATAATTAAGTATTGTACGGCCGTTAAAATCATCAGATTTTTCTACGGCAAATTCCCTTGTTTTAAACGATTCAGTTCTTTGTACGGTATCATATTTTGCAATAAGTTTCCCTGTTAATTCGTAGCTCATAGAATATATTTTTATCTTCAAAAGTACCCGTTTTTTTTATATAAATATTAAAACCCTCTTAAGGGTAAAACTGCTTTATATTCACTATTCAAAATATCCCGATCTTTCGCTTTATACACATTTTTAAAAAAGAATTATATTATTTAAAAGTATTTTTTTTCATACGTCTTCTCCTTATGATTGTGATGCAATTTTCTTCGTAATGCAGCACCGTAGACACTTTAGGATTGCGGGTGTTTTATGCCGGGTTTTCTAAATGGGATATTCTGAATAGGATGGGAAAAATTAAGAGAATAAAAAGTTTTTTTTATCAACATATTATTTTGATATTCGCTGTCCTCTCAAAAAATGAAATAATTTAATTTTTTCGGGGATTACCTTAACCGCTTGCAGAAGTAATAAACAGCTTTACGTACTGATGGAGAATTCTTTTGATAAAATATGGGCTTCGTGTTTGGATATTATCAAAGACATAGTAGAGTGGCAACATTTTAAAACATGGTTTGAGCCCATAAAACCGGTTAGTCTGAAGGAAAAAGTTCTTACAATCCAGGTGCCGAGTCAGTTTTTTTATGAGTACCTTGAAGAGCATTATGTATCCTTACTTGCAAAGACACTTAAGAGAGAATTAGGTAAAGAAGCCCGGCTGGAGTACAGGATAATGGTAGACAGCGGCAACAGCAAAAATAAGCCAGTGACCATGGATGTACCGGGCAACGGTTACAGATCATATTCAAACAACGAAATGGATTTTCCGCTAGTCATAAACAACCCTGTTAAGAACCCGTTTGTAATACCGGGCCTTAAGAAGATGCAGATAGACCCGCAGTTGAATTCCGCATACACATTTGATACCTATATTGAGGGAGATTGTAACAGGGTAGCGAGGCGGGCAGGTAAAACAGTGGCAGAGAAACCCGGGGGCACCTCTTTTAATCCCCTTGTTATTTACGGCGGAGTAGGTTTAGGTAAAACACACTTGGCGCAGGCAATAGGAAATGAGGTTAAAAACCTGAATCCGAATAAGGTGGTGCTTTATGTTAGCTCAGAAAAATTCATTAACCAGTTTATTGACCACGGGCGCAACAATGCGATAAATGATTTTATTCATTTTTATCAGCTCATTGATGTCCTTATCATAGACGATATTCAATTCTTCAACAGGGCTGAGAAATCTCAGGATGCATTTTTCTCCATCTTTAATCACCTTCACCAAAGCGGAAAGCAATTAATTCTTACCAGCGATAAATCTCCGAAAGATCTGGAAGGTGTTCAGGAAAGATTGCTCAGCAGATTCCGCTGGGGACTCAGTGCAGATCTGCAGGTACCGGATTATGAAACCAAGATTGATATTCTGGACATTAAGATGAAGAATGACGGGTTGGAAATGCCCCGGGAAGTTGTAAAGTATATAGCCTATAATATCAACAGCAACGTAAGGGAACTGGAAGGTGCGCTTATCTCTTTGTTGGCACAGTCTTCGCTCAACAAGAGGGAAATCGATCTTGAATTGGCAAAAAAAGTACTTAGAAATTTTGTAAAATCTTCAACCAAAGAAATTACAATAGATGCCATTCAGAAAATGGTATGTGAATACTTTGATGTTGCATATGATAAGCTTTTACAAAAGACCCGTAAGCGGGAGATCGTACAAGCCCGCCAGATAAGCATGTTTCTTTCAAAAGCTTTTACAAAAAATTCCCTCAAAACTATCGGAGAACATTTTGGTGGCAGAGACCATACTACAGTTATTCACAGCTGTCAGACCGTTAAAGATCTGATGGATACAGATAACTTATTTAAAGAGAGTGTTCTGGAATTGCAGCAAAAGGTTCAGCTTGCTGCGATGTAATATCTCAACTGATTTTTAAAGGCTGCCTCAGATTGAAGCAGCCTTTTTTATTTGACCTTAAATTACTTGCCTACCATATCAGCAGGTACTACCCATTTATCAAAATCTTCTGCAGATACATAACCCAATTTTACTGCCATTTCTTTAAGTGTGGTTCCCTCTTTGTGTGCTGTTTGTGCGATCTCCGCTGCTTTGTAGTAACCGATCTTTGTATTTAAAGAAGTAACAAGCATGAGGGAATTGTCTACATGTTTTTTTATGTTGTCTTCAATAGGTTCGATACCTGCAGCACATTTATCATTAAAGGAAACACAACCATCACCTATAAGCCTGGCGCTGTGCAGAAAATTGTAGATCATTACAGGCTTAAAGACATTCAATTCAAAATGCCCGTTGCAACCGCCGATACCTATCGTTACATCATTACCCATTACCTGTGCAGCTATCATGGTGAGGGCTTCACATTGGGTAGGATTTACTTTCCCGGGCATTATCGATGAGCCGGGCTCATTATCGGGTATCATTATCTCGCCGATCCCGCTTCTAGGCCCGCTTGATAACATGCGGACATCATTAGCTATTTTCATCAGGCTGACAGCAACAGTTTTTAATGCTCCGTGGGCTTCCACGATAGCATCATGTGCCGCAAGCGCTTCAAACTTATTCTCTGCAGTAATAAAGGGCAGGCCGGTAAGTTCAGCAATGTGCTTAGCTACATTTTCTGAATATCCCGCAGGCGTGTTTATACCTGTACCTACTGCCGTACCGCCCAGTGCAAGCTCACTGAGATGAGGAAGAGCATTATTAATGGCCCTGAGGCCATGATCAAGCTGAGAGACATAGCCGCTGAATTCCTGCCCGAGTGTAAGCGGGGTGGCATCCATAAAATGAGTGCGCCCGATTTTCACTACATCTTTAAATTTTTCTGATTTTTCGGCAAGGGTATCTCTTAATTTCCTGATACCGGGAATCGTCACATCATTCAATATTTTATAAGCAGCAATGTGCATGGCGGTAGGAAAGGTATCATTGCTGCTTTGTGACTTGTTTACATCATCATTAGGATGCAGGAACTTTTCTTTGTCGCCTAATGCGCCACCGTTAAGAACATGCCCTCTGTAGGCCACAACTTCATTTACATTCATGTTGCTTTGCGTTCCGCTGCCCGTCTGCCACACTACTAAAGGAAAATAATTATCCAGTTTGCCGTCTGTTATTTCATCGCAAACATTACCGATCAGATGGGCTTTTTCTGCAGAAAGAATTCCCGCATCCCTGTTTGTCAGCGCAGCAGCTTTTTTCAGGTATGCAAATGCTTTTATAATTTCTTTAGGCATTTTATTGATGTCCTCAGCGATCTTAAAATTATCAATGCTTCTTTGCGTCTGTGCGCCGTAGTATGCATCAACAGGCACTTTCACTTCACCCATCGTATCTTTTTCAATTCTGTATTCCATAATAATTAAATAATTTTTAAAGATGCACAAAGATAGTTTAAAACAAAATTATGCTATCTTGGTTCGTGCCAACCGACTTCTATGTTATTGAGAAATATTTCCGTTTCCATTTATATTATTTGCGTCTTTACTTCCTGCAGCACGGGTACAAAGATTTTAAAGGAAGCAGAAAAGCCCGCATCAGTAAAATCCGTTCCCGGCAAATCTTTACCGGGTAAAACAATTCCTGAAAGACCCGGAAGCACTGCAGGTACGAAGCCGACCTCAGGCGGACGGACAAAAACTTTCACTAAACCGCTTAGAATAGACCGTGGCGAATTTGTTTCTTATGCCAAAACATTATTAGGTACGCCGTATAAATACGGTTCAGCCACTCCTAAAAACGGCTTAGATTGTTCGGGATTTGTAAGTAATGTATTCAGTCATTTTAATGTGAAGGCACCGCGATCCTCAGTAGATTTTACAAATGAAGGGCAGGAGACAGAGGTAAAAAAAGCAAGGGCGGGGGACATCATCCTATTTACAGGCTCTGATCATACAAGCGGCATTGTAGGCCATATGGGAATCATTACAACAGCAGGAAATATTCCTCAGTTTATTCATTCGGCATCCGGAAAAAGTGTAGGTGTTATTCTGAGTAATCTCACAGGGTATTATAAAACACATTTTGTGAAAGTGATTCGAATACTGGAATAAAAAAACCGCTTTGAGAAGCGGTTTTTGCAGCAGTTTTGGTAAACTTTATTTGTAAGGCAGATTTGTAAAGACCCCATTCGTAATAGTAAAACTTCCTGCAGTTACACCTGTAAAACTTCCGGAAATTTTAAGGTTAGGCATATCATATGTACTTATGTTTAAAGACCCTGCTGTTGCTGCATAAGTATTCGTAGCAGTAAGGTATGTAAAAGCATTTGCAGGGATGGCATATGTTGTTGCAGTCTGACCTGTAAGGTTTATTTCAAAATACTGTAATGAAGCACCCGAACCCTTTACAGCAAAAATATTTGTTGCTCCCGCATTAAAGTTATTGTACCACGCTGAGTCTGCAGTAAATGCAGCGCCATTAATTGTGCATGTGAATGAACGTGCAGCAGTAGGGGTAGGTGGAGCAGTTATAGCTGTGACACTGTCTTTTTTGCAGGAAATAAGTACACCTGAAATTAAAAGTATTGAAAGTAATTTTTTCATAAATAGTTTTTTAAGTTTTGCAGAATAAAGTTAAATGCTTTTAAAAAGTATTCTATACCCACCAAAGGGTATTTATATTAACGCTTAGGAAGATTGGTAAAAGTCCCGTCTGTCAGCGTATTACTTCCTACAGTAACATTTGTAAAGGTTCCGGAAAGCAAATTATTTGTATTGTCATAAGTTGTTATTGTCAAAGTCCCCGATGTTGCAGTAACAGCCGGGGATGAAGAACCTCCGATTGAATAACCTAAGAAGGATGGGGGAATTGGAAATACACCTGTAGTTGTGGCAGGAAAACTGATTGTCATGATTCTTTTGTTTGCTCCTGCACCGGCATGAGCAGCAATACGTGTAGTTGTATAGAACCACGCAGAATCTGCAGTGTAAGTCACCCCATTCTCTTTCCAGGTAAATGCCGCCGCTGATGTCGGAGGAGGTGTTACAGGAGTAACAGGGGTAATAGTTCTTGTTCCTTCTTTAGTACAGGAAATAAGGCAAATAACAGAAACGATAATTACAGCTAATTTTTTCATGGAAACTTTTTTTAAAATTTCCATAAAGGTATGAGGATGTGTAAAGTATGGCATACCCACCACCGGGTATTTCTATTTTCCCGTAAAAACTGCTTTTCTTTTTTCTAAAAATGCAGTTGTTCCTTCTTTCATATCCGCAGTTGCAAAGCATTCACCGAAAGCCGAGACTTCCCTTTCGTAACCGTTATGCTTGTTTTCTATTCCTGTATTTATACATTCAATAATCTTGGTTACTGCAAAAGGGGCTTTGCTTTGTATGCTGAGTAATATTTCTTTGGCTTTAGGCAAGAGATCTTCTGCAGCTGTGACATAATTCACTAACCCCCATTGTAAAGCTTCCTGAGCGTCTATGATCTTGGCGCTCATCTGCAATTCCATGCTTTTTCCTTTACCCACAAGTTGGGTTAGCCGCTGCGTACCGCCGTATCCGGGAATAAGGCCGAGGTTTACTTCAGGCTGGCCGAACTTAGCGTTATCACTGCATAACCGGAAATGACATGCCATTGCCAGTTCGCATCCGCCACCGAGAGCAAATCCGTTCACAGCCGCTACAACAGGCTTCGCACTTCTCTCTATTTTAAAGAATACATCCTGGCCGCGTTGTGCTAAGGCCATTGCTTCTGTTCTGTTCAAACTGTTGAATTCAGTTATATCTGCACCCGCTACAAATGCTTTTGCCCCGCTTCCGGTTATGATCGCTGATTTAATATCATTATTATTAAGGACCTCATCCATGGCATTATCCAGATCATCAAATACATCTTTATTTAACGCATTTAATTTATCAGGACGGTTTACTGTTATTATAGCAGTGCCGTTTTCTGTTTCGAAAAGGAGAGTGGAGTAAGTCATGTTATAAAGAGATTATGATATTTTAAAATGGCAGGGGAGTATCAGAAATTCCTGTTCGCCGATACCCAGCCTTTTATGTATTCAGATATTTCAGTAGTGGTAGCACCGGGAGCAAACAATTTTCCTACACCGGCTTCATTAAGTGCTTCCATATCATCCTCGGGGATAATTCCACCACCTGTGAGCAACACATCGTTCATTCCCTTTTCTCTGAGCAATTTTATGATCTTCGGAAAAACGGTCATGTGTGCTCCGCTCAATATGCTCACACCGATAGCATCTACGTCCTCCTGCAGGGCAGCATTCACAACCATTTCAGGAGTTTGCCTCAGCCCGGTATAAATAACTTCCATCCCTGCATCCCTTAGTGCTGTGGCAATTACTTTAGCGCCCCTGTCGTGACCATCCAAGCCAACTTTTGCGACCAACACTCTTACAGGCCTTTTCAATTGTGTATTCAATGATTTTGAATTTATGCTGTAAATTAACCGATTTGATATTTAAATATGCTGGTTCAGCTTTCAAAAGCTATAAGTGCACTTTTTATCCTGCTTACTGTTTCTTCTTTCCCGATCATTGCAGCAATCTCAAAAACAGCGGGCCCGAATTTTCCGCCAACGAGCATGATGCGGAAAGGAAGCAGAAGTTCTCCGGGTTTGATATTTTTTGTTGCAGCGAGGGTTTTAAAAATTCCTTCTGCCGATGCGCTGCTGAATTCATCAGTTCCGATGATAAGGTTTATAAATTCATTAAAGAAATCTCTTTTGGCGTCATTCCATTTCGGTTTTACAGCATCGGTATCCCACACCGCAGGTGCTTTGAAAAAGTATGCAGTCTGTTCATAAAAATCGCTCAGCAATGTGCAGCGTTCTTTTACCAGTTCTATTACGCTTATCAGGTAGTCTGCATCAGTTACCGGCAGTCCCTTACTCAGCAGATCGTGTATTGTAAGTTCAGAAAGCTTAGCCGAAGGTGTTTTTTTGATCCACTCGTGGTTATACCATTTTGCTTTTTCAAAATCAAATTTAGCTCCTCCCTTATGTACCCGTTCCATGGAAAAAGCATTCGCCATTTCTTCTGTTGTCATAATTTCCTGTTCCGTACCCGGGTTCCATCCCAGCATAGCCAGCAGGTTTAAGAAAGCTTCAGGCAAAAAACCAAGCTCTTTAAAACCCTTTGTGACCTCACCCGTTTTTGGATCTTTCCAGTCCATCGCATATACCGGGAAACCGAGCCTGTCCCCGTCTCTCTTGCTGAGTTTGCCGTTTCCGTCAGGCTTAAGGATAAGAGGCAAATGTGCCCACTTCGGCATTTTTTCCAAACCGAATAAATGTTTCCAAAGGAGAATATGAACAGCAGCACTCGGCAGCCATTCTTCCCCTCTGAAAGCATGCGTTATCTTCATGAGATAATCGTCTACTACAACAGCAAGGTGATAAGTAGGCATGCCGTCTGCCTTCAGTAACACTTTATCATCCACATTAACGGTTTCAAAATTGATCTCGCCGCGGATCATATCTTTGAATGTAACTACTTCTCCGGAATTCAATTTTATTCTTATCACGTAAGGAATGCCGCTCTCTATCAATGCCTTTGTTTCTTCGGGTAACAGCCGCAGTGAGTTATTCATTTTCATTCGAATAGCCGCATCATACTGCAGGCTGCCGCTTCCTGCTGCTTTCAATTTTTCCCGCATTTGTTCTATTTCTTCATGCGTATCAAATGCATAATAAGCATGGCCGGCTTCCACAAGATTTTCTGCATAACCGCGATAAAGATCTTTACGCTCGCTTTGCCGGTACGGAGGATAGGGGCCGCCCTGAATCACGCTTTCATCAGGCATGAGGCCGCACCATTCCAGGCAATCAAAAATATATTTTTCCGCACCTTCTACATATCTGCTGCGATCTGTGTCTTCTATTCTTACAATAAAACTGCCGCCGTGTTTTTTTGCAAAGAGGTAATTAAATAATACAGTTCTCACACCGCCGAGGTGAAGCCCACCCGTAGGACTTGGTGCAAATCTTACTCTTACATTGTTCATATTCCGCAAAGATACTGTTCATAATATTTGAGCGTGCAGCGAATTCCCGGGGTAAAAGCAAAAAAAACGGTTGTTTCTTAAATGAAACAACCGTTTAAAAAAAACCAAAAAGAGAAAATCAATTCAGCGTAAAGGTCTGCGGAGGATTGCCATCTATAGAAATCGTAGCGGTATTATCACACTGACCGTTACCGAAATCGATGATTGCAAAATGACCGGGTCCCTGTACACGATAGCTCCCTTTATCAATATATTGACAGTTTGTTTTTTTCTGCAGTGCTGTAAGGATTGTTCTTGTTCTTGTGATGCCTGCAGGGTTATTTACTGTATGTCCGCCTGTAATTGAAAATTCATCATCCATAAGATGCAGGGGAGTTGTAACACCTGCGGTTTGTACAATATCCTGTGTGCCGAAGTGTGTCCAGAAATTTCCGTTGGGTGCGGTGATCTTACCGTTCTGCATTACCCGGCGCCAGCTTTTTACACCGGGTGTGCTTGTATTTGTCCAGGTAAGATTTCCTTCTTTTTTAAAATTATTTACGAAGTAGTTTTGAAAGGTCATGGTAGCCACACTGCCCGGATTACGTAAGGAGTCAGTAAGATGAACAAGTATTCTTCCGCTTCGCGTTACACCGCCCGGGGAGGTGCATCCTGTTCCGAAATCTATCAGGATGTTTTTAGGAAAACCGGATGTGGGATTTACAGTTACTGTAGCACAGCTCAGTATGCCCGAGGTCTGGGAGGTTTGTGCCGTAATACCTGAACCCATGAAGTTCTTATCTATTGCAGCCTCATTAAGTACTTCATTTACATCCTGCGTCAGATTATCTGTTATACCAAGATTTGCGCTCAGGGCAAATGTGGCTTGCAGTGCAGTCGTATCTGTTACAGGTTCAGCTGTACTTTCTTTTTTGCAGGATGAAAATGCAAGCATGGTAATAGCAGCACATGCGAGCAAAAGGGATTTTAGTTTCATAATAAATGTTTTAAAATGTAAAAAGTATTTTGGAAGTGTTAAACATAGACGGACGGCTTAAAGAAAAGTTTAATGGCATATTTAACTTTATTTTGTTGCATGTTATATTTTGTAAAATCTCCCGAATGGCTTCAGAAATTATACCCTGCCAGAATATGGAAGATGAGCAATGAAAATAAAATCATCTACCTCACTTTTGATGACGGCCCGCATCCGTTGCACACTCCATTCGTTTTAGATCTGCTTAAGGAATATAATGCGAAGGCTACTTTTTTTTGCATTGGCAAAAACGTACAGCAATATCCTGAGGTTTATGATCGGATATTAAGTGAAGGCCATGGCGTGGGCAATCATACCAATGATCATTTAAACGGAAATAAGGTAAGCTCCGAAGAATATATTAAGAACGTAATGCAGGCTGCAGAATATGTTAAGAGCGGATTGTTCAGACCTCCGTATGGGCGCATGAAATCTTTTCAGGCAAAAGTATTGTCAGAGCTCAATGAACCTTTTAAAATAATTATGTGGACGGTACTAAGCGGAGATTTTGATGAGGATATCAGTAAAAAAAGGTGTTTGGAAAATGTTTTATTTAATATATCTCCCGGTAGTATTGTTGTTTTTCATGACAGTGATAAAGGTGCAGAGAAGATGAATTACGCTTTACCTATATTGATAAAAAAGCTTTCATCAGAGGGTTTTACATTTGAAAAATTACAATTCAATGACAAAATAAAAAAAGGGCCTGAGGTAGAAACCCCGGCCCGTTTTTAATCCGTACCCTATGAAAACTTTTATGAAGGTAAGGAAAGGATTCAATTAACAAAATATTTTTTTTTATTATTTAATATTTTGTTTGTTATTATTGGTAAAAACACTAAAAAATGCTGCAGATGATTGATACTCATTGTCATTTATATTTACCCGAGTTTGAATCAGATGCAGAAGAAGTAATAAATAGGGCAATTTCGGCGGGTGTAAATAGATTTTATTTTCCGGGGATAGATATGGAATGCCATAAATTGATGACAAAACTGGAGCAAGAATATCCCGGATTTTGCTTCGCCATGATTGGCCTGCATCCATGTTCTGTGAAAGAAAATTACCACGAAGAGTTGAAATATATAAAAAAACAATTGTCTCTCAGAAAATTTGCAGGCATAGGAGAAACAGGCCTTGATTTTTTTTGGGACACTACATTTAAGAAACAGCAATATGAATCATTAAACACTCACATTGAATTAGCGCTCGAATTTGGGTTGCCCCTTATTCTGCATACCAGGAATGCCACGCAGGAAACCATTGACGTGATAAAAAATTTTGAGGGAAGAGGGCTAAGAGGAATTTTTCATTGCTTTGGCGGAACAAGGCATGAAGCTGATCAAATTATTGATACAGGATTTTATTTGGGTATCGGCGGTATTATCACGTATAAAAATGCAGGTTTAGCGGAGGTACTTCAGGACGTAGATCTGAAACATCTTGTTCTCGAAACCGATTCTCCATACCTGGCTCCCGTACCTTTTAGAGGCAAACGAAATGAAAGCAGTTATTTAAAATTTATTGCAGAAAAATTGGCCACAATAAAAAATGTCAGCTTAGAAGAGGTGGAAAGTGTTACCACTTTCAATGCTGAAAATATATTCGGGTCATAGTAAGCGATCATGTATTTTTGCCGTCCGAAAAAGGAGACGTGTCCGAGTGGCTGAAGGAGCACGCCTGGAAAGTGTGTATAGGGGTAACTCTATCGAGAGTTCGAATCTCTCCGTCTCCGCAAAAGAATATGTGTTGGTTATTCATTTCTCGTAGACATGCCTCCTGATATTGGCGATCAAGAAGTAATGTAGTTGATCAGCATTTAAGATGGAATAAATGACCAATTAAAAAGGTGCGGCCCGGGCCGCACCTTTTAACGATTTGCAGACGCGGGATCCAATATTTTTTCCATTTCCATGCTCCGTGATCCCTTTATAAGTATTGTGGCGTTTTCAAATTGCTGTTCCCTGAACCAAGTTGCAATATCTTCAGAAGAATTAAACTGCAGGATCCCTGAAGGCAATTCAGTGAAGTCTTCTCCTGTAACTACTATCTTGTGCCATTTGTAGTGTTCTACGAGATCGATCAAAGCATGATGCTCTGCTATGCTTTCCTTTCCTAATTCCATCATGCCGCCCAGGATCAGTATTTTATTTTCTGAAGGCATCGCTGCAAAATTTTCAACAGCTACTTTCATACTAGAAGGATTAGCATTATATGCATCAAGGATTACAGTATTATTGCCGTGCGAAATAATCTGGGAGCGGTTATTTGAAGGTGTATAATTCTCCAGGGCTTCTTTAATTTTTTCATCAGGTACGCCGAAGGTTTTTCCTATACACACCGCACTCAGCACATTCGGTAGATTATATTGCCCCGCTAGTTTAGTTTGTATAAGATCTTTAACTGCCCCCTTGGTTATTTCCACGGTAAGAAACGGACCCCCGGGTCTTGAAACCCCTGTAAATTCAGAATCTGCGGAGCCATAACTGATTTTATGCTTAACACCGGCGCTCCTTTCGGCAAGATAGGAGTAATCATTATTTATAAAAATAATCCCATCTGTTGCTCCCAGATAATCATAAAGTTCGCCCTTTGCCTTTATAACACCTTCTTCACTGCCAAAACCTTCTAAATGTGCTTTACCGCAATTGGTTATAAGACCGTGTGTAGGTAAAACATATTTACAGTATCCTTCTATCTCCCCAATGTGATTTGCACCCATTTCAATCACTGCAATTTCTGCATCATTTTTTAGTGAAAGGAGTGTGAGCGGTATTCCAATGTGGTTATTCAGGTTACCCATAGTTGTGCAGCATTTAAGCCTTTCGCTCAATACTGCATGAACCAATTCTTTAGTGGTAGTTTTTCCGTTGCTTCCTGTAATGGCAATAAAGGGAATAGTAAATTGCTCCCGATGGAATTTAGCAAGCTGCTGAAGCGTTGTCAGAACGTTGTCTGTCATTATAATTCTGTCGTCCCTGATGTCTGTGATCTCATCACATACACAATATGCTGCACCGAGATCTATGGCGCGGCGAGCGAATTGATTACCGTTAAAATTCAAACCTTTCAATGCGAAAAAAATATCGCCCGGTTTTATTTTTCTGGAATCGGTTTGTACAGAAGGGTAGCGGAGAAAAATCTCGTATAAATCGGGAATCATCATTCAGCAAAAATAGCCCCCAACTCAGAAATATCAGAAATAAAAAACCTCCGAATTTTCGGAGGTTTTTTATAATTTATCTTTTTCCTTTTCTCTTATTCTGTTTTCTTGTCGGGAAATTGTTTCCGTCCTTAAAGCCGGGTCCTTCAGGCGGTCCAAGGTAAGTTTGCGCACATCTGAATCCAACAGTGCTTGCGGCTTGGGTTTCCTGCATAAAGCGGCGGGTTCCCGGTGATAGCCAATAGGCTCTGTCATTCCAGCTGCCACCTTTAATTACGCGTGATTCGTCACTCACAAGAGAAGTTATGCCATAGCCATAGAATACCTGGCTGGCAGTATCACCATCAAGGTAGTTTATCACGTTATTTTTCTGGTAGTTAGCCCTGTTTTTTACTTCCTCGTCAGAGATGTCAGATTTCTTCAATCGACCCATGCTGTCTCTTTCATATTCTCCGGAGCTGTTCTTAAATAATTTCTGAAACTTATTTCCGCGGAAGTAGTTGAAATCCTGTGCATCAAGAGATGTCATAGGCCTGTATACATCACCTACCCACTCACTTACATTTCCGCTCATATTGTATAGCCCGAAAGAATTGGGGTAAAAAGATTTAACGGGGGCTGTTATAGCAGCACGGTCATTCAAACCCCCTGCTATACCCATATTATCGCCGCTTCCTCTTTTAAAGTTTGCAAGAAATTTACCCTGCCAGGAACCACGACGATTATCACGAAGTCCGTTAGGATTTTTAGACCATGAATAAACCTGTTGTTCATTACGATTTTCTTCTCCGCTTTGTTTTTCTTTTTTACGGGGGTTAGGATTCTGATCCAGCAATCCGTATGCTGCATATTCCCACTCAGCCTCAGTGGGCAGGCGGTAACCCATATTTAGAATACCATCTTCCATTTTCACGCTTGCTCTGGGTTTACCATTTATATCTTTAAGGTCAGATTTTTTTGGTTTGCCTTTTGCCATTTGCACCAATTCGGGGTTTACCAGATAAGCTTCAGTATTAAAAGAGCCTTCAGCACCGCCGCCTTTCATTTCCTTTTTTATTGCATCTTTTTTTAAATATCCTTTCTTAAGGAGATTAAGTTCATTTACCCTGTCTGTTCTCCATATAGAGAAATCATGCGCCTGCTGCCAGGTTACACCTACTACCGGATAATAGTTGTAAGACGGGTACCGGAAATAATATTCTACGTAAGGCTCGTTATAAGCAAGTTCTTCACGCCATACAAGCGTATCAGGTAATGCTTTGCTTAGAATAGCAGTGTCGCTCGTAAAGGTATTATCGAGCCAATAAATATATTCACGATAGTGAACGTTAGCTACTTCTGTTTCATCAATAAAAAAGGAAGGAACAGTTACACGACGCGGAACATTATTCCAGTCACCCATAACATCTTCATCCTTAGCTCCCATTACAAATGTACCTCCCTGCACAAACGTAAGTCCCGGGCCTGCTTTAGGATATTTCACCTTAGCCACATGGAAATTACCCATGTTCTTATCATCATAATTCCATCCTGTAGCATCAGACTTACCTTTCTTTTTACTGAAGATGCTGCCGTTTTTACAGGCACTGAAAGAGATCACTGCGGCTACAGCAAGAAAAACATAGCGGGCGGAGAAACGTTTAAACATATTTATTGAGATTTACAGGTTATGAACGGATATCTTCCGGTATTGTGACTGTATTGAATTGCGAATATAAACGTTTTCGGAAGATTTATTATAGCAAAAATTATTTTAGCTTTTTATTCGGAATAATTATTTTTGTTCAACCTAAGCAACGTTTTCGGATGATCAACTGTCTGATGGCTTAAACCACACAAATGAATCATCTTCAATAATAAATTTTTTTTTAGAGAAAAACCTTTAAAAATTTGTTTCTGAAAAATAAAAGTTTATATATTTGATGATTAAATGATTTTCTTTTAACAATAATTTATAACTTCGCATAACGAAGAAGAAAATCAGGACTGAAAAAAACCGGTTTTATACCATTTAATTAAACGCTTATAGAGGTAAGTCTACCTAACCAAGACAAAAAAAACGCATGAAACAAGCAACTTTGAAACTAACTGCCCTGGTGATGTTGATCGGTGGTGCATCTACTATTGCTAATGCTCAAACTTCCGGTCCAAACAATATAAATGTTGTTACAACAGCTGTGCCGTTCCTACGTATTTCTCCTGATGCTCGCAGCACGGGTATGGGTGAAACAGGAATTGCAACTGCACCGGATGCATATTCCAATTTTTGGAATCTGGGTAAAACGCCTTTTGCAAAAGCTAATGGAAGTGTCGCGGTTACTTATACTCCATGGTTAAATGATTTAGATTTGAAAGATGTTTATATAGCATCTCTTGCCGGTTATTACAAAATGGATGAAACACAGGCACTTTCTTTTGGCCTCAGATATTTCAGTCTTGGCGATATTCAATTCACAGATTTTTCCGGCCAAAATATCGGCAGTAGAAGACCTCGTGAATATGCAGTTGAAGCCGGGTATTCAAGAAAACTCGGTGCAAAAAGCGGTTTAGGAATCGGTCTTCGTTACATCAGTTCTGATTTGGCTAACGGTAACTTCAATGGCGTTACTTATAAGAAAGGAAATTCTGTTGCTGCAGATCTACACTATTACCATTCTTCCGGCAAAGAGAATAATGCAGGATTTAGCTATGGTGTTACGCTAAGTAACCTTGGTGCTAAGATTTCTTACACAGATGATAATACTCAGAAAGATTTTATCCCGGCTAATCTCGGACTTGGTGGTTCTTATACTAAAGTTTTTGATGCTGACAGCAAATTAACTTTCGCAGTAGATCTTAATAAGTTATTAGTTCCAACACCTGATACCGGTGCAGCTAATCTTATCAAATATCGCGAGCAAGGTGTTGTAAGCAGCTGGTTTAAATCATTCGGTGATGCTCCGGGAGGCGGATCTGAAGAATTCCGTGAAATAACAGCTTCTGCAGGCGCGGAATTCTGGTACAAAGAGCAATTTGCTTTCCGTGCAGGTTATTTCTACGAAAGCCCTCTTAAAGGTAATCGTCGTTATGCAACTGTAGGAGCAGGTTTAAAGTATAATGTTATCGGTCTTAACCTGGCTTATATCTTCCCTTCAGGTGCAGGTATAGATCGTAATCCGCTTTCTAATACTGTACGTTTCAGTCTGAACTTCGACATCGATAAAAAATAATTTTTAAAAATACTTTTAATAAGGCGTTCCGGTTTTTCCGGAACGCCTTTTTTTTAAGCTGATTGCTGCATCTTTGCAGAAAGCACCAATATGTCTTACAGAATCGGATCAGGAACAGATTTTCACAGGTTAGCCTCCGGGAGGGATCTTTGGATAGGGGGAGTTAAAATAGACCATTTTCAGGGAGGGGTAGGCCATAGCGATGCTGATGTCCTTTTGCATGCTATATGCGATAGTTTATTAGGAGCTTTATCTCTTGGGGATATCGGTACACATTTTCCGGATACCGATGCTGATCTTAAAAATATTGACAGCAAAATTTTATTATCAAAAACATTCTTCCTAATCAAGGAAAGAGGGTACCGC
>JBGTJG010000053.1:0-4475 GCA_041745235.1 Ferruginibacter sp.
AGGTCAGTATACTGTTTACCCCGGAGCTAATTATTGGCTGGCTGAGACAAACGGTAGCCTGCATACTAATCCTTTTACTGTAATTATAACTTCCATTACTCCTTCCAGGGTTACAGGCACCTTCTCAGGCAGAATTATAGAGATGGCGGGTACCGGTCCGTTGTTTAAAACGGTTACAGATGGTGTATTTGATATGCCCCGTTAATTTAGATCTCTTCCCATTCCGTCCGAGAGATACGAGCGCAAATATGCAGCTGAGACTCTGCGTGGCCTATGATAAAGAAGTTTTTAACTCACGATAGGCACAGATACCCAACCGCACTTATCCATGCTGCATATCTGCGCTGAGGGGTAAGGCAAAGCCTCATTTAAAGAACTAAAGCAAAATATTTTATATATTTAGGAATTGGAAAATACTGAAGCCATTTTATTATATAAGAGTATATCAAACAACAGATTTTTCAGGAACAAAACAGTAACATGTTCAAATGACAGACAGCTCATTACCAAAACCTGCAACTGCTCTGACCGGATTTTCTCTAGCCCGTAAAATGATAATTGCAGCGCTCGTACTGCATTTTTTTTCGCTGTTCTTTGCATACGTAGATGCAAATTCCGATGGCGTACAAGTAAAAGTATATTTAGAGAAATGGCATGTAGAACCTGTGAGAGGCGGTAATCCTGAACAAACGGGTTTTCAGATACTTCCTTATGCAAAATATGTGGTTATCGGATTGCTTATCCTGTTTGCATCAGATTTTAATGAAGAGAAATTGTGGCGACGTTTCGGATATTGGATAGCATTTGGATTGCTTTTAAAATTTGCATATGGGGGTGCTCCGTTCAGAACGTTAGGGGGAAAAATGGCCTCTGTTTCTATGCTGGTGGTTTTAATAGCTGCATACATAAACTATAAAGATCTCAAACGTCAGAAAAGGTCACCTGTATTGGTGCCCTCCGATAAGCCTGATTAAAAAGAAGAGTTTTTAATCTGCGTCGCATGCAATGAAAGTTTATTCCGACTGCTTTGCTTAGCGTTTCACTCATGTCCGGATAAAAAATCTCAAAGCATTAACGATTGCTTCGCAGAGTTAATTCGATTGCCATGCACGCAATAAAAATAATAAAATACGTTACTTCTGCGGATATTATATCGTTTTAATATTATATTTGAATTTTCCTTTTCTAAACCCAAAATCTGATTGTCATGCTTAAAAGATTCTTCATTGCCTTTTTTCTAATTATTACGGTTTGTTCGCTTAAAACCCTTGCCCAGCAAGTCACCGGAGACCCGTGGATTTTTCAAACGTATAAAGAATTGTACAACAGGCAACCTTCTGCCTGGGAACTGAATATTAAAAATTATAACCTTGGTTCATGGAACAGTTATGACGAGCTCAAAAGATATGTACAGGAATATCAAAATTCATTGAGGCTGGAAAATTATACAGTTAAGACTACGGGTTTAAAAAATAACCAATCTGCTGCAATATTTTATCAAAACGGCACTCCTGTAGCAAGTGCTCTTATAAGTAATGCCGGCGGTTATTTGGTTGGTAATGACGGTGCAAGTTTAATCGGTAATGACAGTGCAGGCTTAATAGGTCTTGATGGCTCTACCTTACGCAACCTCTCTGTGCTGTCTTTTGCAGATATGGCTACGAAGTTTACCCAAGCTTCAGGTATGAGGTACATAAAAGCTTCCGGCAGGGGCAGATTAGTAATGAAAAAACGATAGAAGGAAACACGCTCATACAATGATGAGGGCAGCTATATAAGAAACTGAATCTTATGGTAACTGCCCTCATTCGCTTTTTTTACCGTCAAATTATAAAACAATTCATTTTATATCGGTATATGCCTTTACCAATTTCTAAACTTAACTTATGAAATACTTCACCCTCTCCTAGTTCTTTGTTCACTTGGTGTTCTCCCCTCTTGCCAATCAGAAGCGCAACCATCTGCAGAAAAATTTAAAGAAGTCTTCGTAAAACAATTACAGGGGCTGAAGCCGGAAGGTTATGAAAAAAGAACAGTGAAGATCGTGCAGGTAACACCCGGCAAAACCAAAAGCGGAACTACTTCTTATAAAGTAACAGCCTTTATACATGATGTAGACAATGGCTACCCGCCCAATAGTTATTTCGGACAGACCTGTGTAGGGAAAATGGAGGCCTGGCCTTTTACTATGCACAAGGATGATTTCGGCGAATGGGTTGTGCAGGGTGCATTTACCGTTACGAATAATGAATGCAAAACAAACACGGCGGAAGGATCTGAATCCATTTCACTCGATGCATTACCGGGTGCAGTTTATGTAGCAGGCAACGCTACCCCGTCAGTAAGAAGTACCACTGTTAAAAAACCTACGCTCTATGTGGGAGAATATGCTGCGTACGGCACCGGCGGGCGTATTATGGCAGGTATGGGTATGACTTTGCTACCCGGGAACAAATATTACGATCTGGATAAGGGCCGGGGCGGCACTTACTCATATAATGAGCAGGCAGGCACGATCAGCTTCAGCGGCGGTTTTCTGACCGGCCAAAAAGGAACAAACGTTGGTGCCGATGGCTTCGATATTTCTGAGACTGTGCATTACGAGCCTTGGAGATAAATTATTTTTATTCGTTGTGTTAAATGTCTTCAATCATTGCAAGCAATATTTAATCCCCCATCCGTTCATAGTATTAACCAATCCCCTCCCGGCCATTTTTTTCTATCCGTTCAGTTAAGGCGAAGCCCTCTTTAAGGATAAAAAAATAAAAGGGAGGCTTTGTCTCGACACTATAAAATAATATATTTGGCCACGAGCACCGCCGGCTATCAGATACGTGACCAATTTGCTTTATTCTATTACCATCCTGCAGAGAGCAGCATACCGGAAATATTTAATTTTGAAATTAATTACCTCTATGAAAATCATGTCCGTGCAGGTATGGTTTGAAACGCCGGGTATTACCTGAAAGAGCAGTGCTGTTGTTTATTACGAGCGTTTCGTGGTGATCAATACCGCTTCAGCCATGCTGCAAATTTGCACCGGGTTGTTCGGCAACCGTAAGCCAATATTTAAAAAACAGGGATATCTTTTCTTCAGTCTCTCTGTGGGATGATGGCTTTTTAATAAAACTGCTTGCCCCCGCACTGTAACATTCAGACAGATATTTTTTGGAGTTATCCTCCCCGAGAACAATAATGGGCACGTCTGAGAATTGATCGGATTGTTTTAATCCCCTGATAATTTGTACAGCGTTGTCAGGAAGGGATTTGTGATCTATTATTATTAATAACGGTTTGGGATAAGCCCTTAGCGTTTCAAAAAGTTCATGGCTGTAATGCACAAAATGTACAGTCACATCAAGCCGCAAAGTATGTAAGGTTTCCTGAGTTATTGCTCTGTCATCGGGATCATCTTAAAGCATTAAAATAAATGGCTTACTGTTCAGTTGTGAGTTCCCATTGTTCTTCTCGTCCATAATTATATTTTTACTTCATTGGAAAGAAATTTACTCCATCACGGTTAATCAAAGACCCTCACAGCGCTTTTTCTATACGTTGAGTTCCCTCGATCGAAACTGATCCGATTATTATAATATACTCATCACACTGATTGATTACAAGAGGATTCAACCGAATATATTAAGACTTACTATCTCTAGCTGTCAGGCGAAAATTATTCTGAACCTGTCGTAAAATGATTAAAGCCATTCTCCAAACAGTCTCATTTAAAATGAATTACACGTAGATTTGTAAAAAACCAACTATGAAACTAACTCCCAAAATAATCCTCTGTGCGATCATGCTTTGTGCATTTGTAAATGCATCTTTTTCACAGCTCTATGATAAGACCAGGGGTAAACATATGGAAACGCTTATCAACTCACCTGTTACTGTGTACACACATTCAGCCGGGCCTTATACAGACCGACTGACTGCAGCTTTTAAAGAATACTGGAAGATATCCCCTGTCAGCTTTTTAGATATTTCCAACGGTATACCTAAAACTGAGCCTGCTACTGCCGTGTTTATGCCCGGGATCATGAGTGTTATAAAAGATGGTAACAACAGGGGAATAAATTATCCTTTTTTTATTTACGGGGGTACTACCGCAAGGGGGAATGTATCCGCAGATGCCATTGTTGCTGCTTTCCCTATCAATGCATATCACAATGAATTTAATCCTCTTGCTTCAAACCGTTACGAAGGATCGCTGTTACGTCTCCCGTATATGGTATATAACCTCCATGATATGGTAATGAGGCTCAAAACAAATGGCAATGAAAAAGGTTTTGAAAAATACATTGAAGAAAAAACGCCTCGCCTTGCGGGTAAGACATTACTTATTCCTGCAGAAATTTTAAAAGAATACGACATAAATCCAACTTCTACGGCATTATTTCATAATGATATGGATAAGGCAAACAGAAAAATGCGTGCGCTGATGTCAACGCTCCTGGAGGAAGATGCCATTACTT
>JBGTJG010000054.1:0-16101 GCA_041745235.1 Ferruginibacter sp.
AAACAATTGAGCACCGGAGATATACACCTTGCCATGAAAAAGGGCGAGTGGAAAAAAGATGACCCGGTGCTGGTAAGAGTACACAGCAGTTGTGTTACCGGTGATATTCTCGGTTCATTAAGATGCGATTGCGGTGAGCAACTCCATCATGCTCTGGAGAATATCGAAGCAGAAGGTAAAGGCCTTGTTCTGTACATGAACCAGGAAGGACGCGGAATTGGCTTACTCAATAAATTGCATTCTTATAAGCTTCAGGAACTGGGGAGGGATACTGTAGAAGCCAATCTGGATCTGGGTTTTCAAAGTGATGAGAGAGACTATGGTGTGGGTGCACAAATTTTACGTGCGTTGGATGTAACCAAAATGCGCCTCATGAGTAATAACCCCCGCAAACGTGCAGGCTTATCCGGATACGGGCTTGAAGTTGTAGATACTGTACCCATAGAAATGAAGCCCAACCTGCACAATGAAAAGTATCTGTTTACCAAGAGAGATAAACTGGGGCATGATATCTTGAGTGGTTTGTAAGAAAGCTGTTTATTATAGATTTTCAAAGATCACTATCTACGCTCACCTTTGGCGCAAACTTCTCTGCATCCAATTCCTGAATTCGTTTTTTACTGCGGAAAATATCTCCGAGCCTGTCCACATCTTTTCTGTAGCCAAGCTGCACCCCGGAGCGGTTACGCTGGCCTGTTGTAAAATCTATGGTTGTGCGGTTAAACGCCACAATACGAAGTGATCCGTCCCTGTTAAGCAGCCACTCCAGAGAAATATCAGGGGTTATCACTCCTCTGCTATAGAGTTGTGTTACAGGGTTATTGTAATCGAGATTGCCGCCGAGAAGCAATTGAAGATTTTGGCTTAAGCGGAATTTCAAACCGGCCCTTACATTTGCCTGCAGCCGGTTTACGTCATCCGCGTTTAATGACGTATTTAAATCCAGGTATGGTGTTATAACTCCCTTTGTAGCTTTTTGCAATGCTTTGCTCAGTACACTTGTAAGCCATGCGCTTATAACGCCGCCGATAGTGCTTGTAGCAAGAGATAATGTGGTATTACCGGTAATAAAACCTTCGTTATTCGTAATGAAACGGTTGAACAGCAGAAGGCTTGCAACCTGTTTATTCATTTCGTTCTCGTCATTTTTATATTGTTCCAGTCTTTTAACTACATAGTAATCCCGATTGAAATCACTTTTCTCAGGCAGAACAAACTCAAAACTAACTACAGGTTTCTGTAAGGTTCCTGAGATATTTGACACGATTCGTAAATCTTCCTGCTGGCGGGAATTTATTGATTGTGTAATGCTGCCGATATCTACATTTTTTGCAAGGTACTCCGCTTCCATATCAATAATTGCCCGAAGGGGATCACCGTTCCACACAATGGAACCACGGCTAAGAGTAAAAGGCCGGCGGAGAAATGTTTGAAAATTAAAAGTGTATTCGCCTTCGGTGAGATCATACCGTCCTCTTATGGTCAGCGGTTCTTTGGTCCCTACACGTATATCAAGTTGTCCGTATCCCTGGCCTTTTATAATATCTCCTGTTTCCTCATCAAGGATAACATCAACTTTGCAGAAGGGGTTTGCCGTTAGATTCATATTAACAACCAGGTTTGCTATATCCTTTCCTGATGCTTCTTTATCCATCAACGAACCGAACTGGATAAATTCTATATAATCTATAACATTACTTTCTTTTGAATCACCGGTTGGCAGGTAAATATGGCTACTGTCGGTCTGGCTCGGTTCGCCGGATATATCCATCCGCATATTTGCAATGTCCCCGTTCAGTGTCATTGTGGCCCTGCCGATCACATCGCCGTAAAATTGGGCATTGTCTTTTTTTGTAGTGTGAAGCAGTAACATTTTGGGAGATGAAAAGCGCATGTCTTCAAAGGAAAATTCTTTGAAAAATTTATGGTACATTTTCCCGCTGAGTGTACCTGTATTTCCAAGCGTATCTTTTATCTGCATAGTGCCCAGGTCAATCAGATCTTTGCCAAAATGAACAGGCTCATTATCAAAAAGGTAACGTACCTGTGTATAAGCAACCTTGAAGTTTCCGCCTGTAATGATGGCATCACCGGTGAGTGCTATGCCATCGCCACGGTTGCTTACTCTTAGACTGCCGTTTGCTATGCCCTGTATATCGCTGAAAACCGTTTTAAGATAAGGCTGCAGAATATCCATATTCAGCCGCTCTGCATCAAAATTCACATTCAGCGACTTTCCGGTAGAATCTTTATAGTTATATGATCCGTCAGCAGCAAATTTGTAATCTTTTTCATCCGTGTCAACTTTGTAGTTGATATCTCCCGTTGCAGTATTTACATCCGCATCCAGGTTTACTCTTCCCATATATCTGCCGTCCAATGCAAAACTATCTGCCCGCCCGGTAAATTCTACAGTGGTTTTTTTACCGAGAATGTCATGAACCACTGCCTCGCCTGTAAGCAGTCCCTGCAATGAAGGCTCTGAAGGCAAGACAAAACCAAAATCTTCTATCCTAACATTTTTTAACTGAATAACTAAATGTGTGTCATCCTTATGATCACCGGGGGCAGTAGACAAAACGATCTCTTCATTCCCATGAAAGAACTTTACTTCACTGGCATCTATAAACTGTTTTCGCAAGGTGAGTTCACCGTCTTTATCCAACTGCCATTTTTTGTTATTTATAATAAAAGAAGAAGGATAGAAATGAATTTTAACTCCGTCACTAAGCGTTTGTACGGATGCGTTAAGTTCTGCGTCACCGAAAATGCCACCTCCTCCTGTATTCAACTTGATGAGAGAAACATCATTATTGGCGGCTATTCGCAGCTTTGTATTGGGTAAATGAAGCGTGTCTGAAACAATAATATCTTCTATACCAATATCTGCAATTAATGTATCTCCGGTACCGATACCGGTGATCAGTGTTTGAGAAAATAACTTGCCGTCATAGGTGAATTCAGGAATATTTGCCCGGAGTTGCAGTGCATAATCCTGCAGGTTAAAAGAGCCGCTGATGTTTGCATTATTAAAACCTGCTAATTTTTTATCAATAAGTTTTATGTAACGATCAACGTTGTTGGTTTTAATATTGAAAACAAAGTCCTGCCTGCTTTTAATCAGGTAACGGGGAGCCCTGATATAAGTAGGGTAATATTTAGCCAATAAAACTTTAACGGCATCCGGTAATTCCATTATTCTGAAATATCCTGTAACGTTTGCATCAATTTCATTTGACCGCAGCGTCAGTGATTTTTTATCTCCGATGAGTTCTGACCGAAGAAACAACCTGTCAAATGAAAAACGGGAACTGTCCTGATAAACAACAGCATCATAGACCTCTGCTGTGCCGAGAAAATTATCAATGTTATTACCTGTAAAATTAAGATCAAGATTACCGGAAAAGGAAACGTTTTCTTTAGCGTAACCAAGCTTTCGGAGGTCAGCTTTTTGCACGAGCGCCTGCAACTGAAACCCGGGAACTTTTTTAGAAAGGTTCAATGCGCCGTCCAGACTTGATATTTTAAGATTGGGGTCATTAATTGAAAAATGCCCGACAAATAAATTTTTTGCAAAATCTCCGTCAACAGTCAGATTCTGATAATTATAACCGCGGTATCTGATGCTGTTTACTTTACCGTTCACTTTCGCATTCAGCCCGTTTACGTTAAAGCCGGTGCCGGATATATTTACATCAAGTGCTACGGAACCCAAGTCTGCATTCCGGATAAAGGAACCGATATTAAATCCTGTGCTCGAAATGCTTCCCGAATAAATCCTGTAAAATTTCCTTTAAAAGAAACTGCTTCCAGTTTTGATATTGCAGGGGTTTGTACGTTCCGCAATTCCGGAATTATAGAAACCATATCTGAATAGTCAGTACGCAGCTGCCTGGATTGAAAGTCTATAAATGTAGTGTTGATATCGGGTAATCCACGCATAGCCAGGTCACCTTCCACATAACTGTTGCCACTGCGAATTTTCATATCCTTTGCACTGAAATTATCCAGCGGCCCCTCAGCATTGCCTTCTAAATAAAACATGCGTTTCCACTTCTTCAGCTCCGGGGCAAAAAGCGCAAGGTCATCACTGCTGATGCTGCTTTCCTTAAAACGTGCTTCCATGCTTACACTGTGAATGAATCTGCTGAAATCTTTTCCGAAGCTTTCATAGCGCATTGCAAAATAATCCCGTAGTCGGCTGCGATTTGTCTGCAGATCAAGATCATTAAACTCCATGAGCTCCGGTGTAAACTTCATGCGGCTTTGCAGTTTCTTTATCTCCAGACCGCTGCGTTCTTTTGCTTTGAGGTCAACATTTAATGAAAGTGTATCATGAAGGAAAAATAAATTTTTGATGCTTCCGTTCAGAGAGCTGAATAACAAATGCTGACCGTCGAACCTGTCCGTGTAAGGAGCAGATTGGGTAAATTTGTCATTCTGAAAAGCGCCGTTCAGTATCGCCATTTTATCCATGCGGACCTCCCAGCCACTGTTGTTCCATTTGAATGCGCCTATGACCGGAATCTTTTCTATTACCTCCTGCAGCTTTGGCCTTGGCGGACGGTTTCCTTCATAGTCCCGTTGCCAAAAATAAGGTTGAACGAGATTTACTTCCTTTACATGGATCTTTTTACCTGTAATATCAAACACGTTCATTATCAAATCTATCCTCCCCAGGTTTGCTACCATGTCCTGTCCGATCCATCCATCCAGCTTATTGAACTTTATATTATTGAAATGCAGCTCACGGAGATCAATTACCACATCTCTGCCGCCTGTCTTTTTCTTCTTAGGCGATGCGAAATAATCGAGTAAAAATTGATAATTCCATACAGAATCTTTTCGGTTCATGTTTACGATCGCATTATCCAGCGCAACATTTTCCAGAACAATTTTATCGCTTGCAAAGAACCAATCATTCACATTTGCTTTTGCGGTACCTGCATATAATAATGTATCTTTTTTCCGGTCTTCGATCATTAATCCTTCCAGGTAAACTTTATTGAAAAAACGGAAATCCACTTTTTGGATGGTAACTCGGGTATTCAGCTTTTGAGAAAGATTGAGGGCAATTTTTTTAACTACCCAGGTTTGCACGGAAGTGATGTGCAAAACACCATATAGTACGACAACCAGCAGGATGATTACAAGGAAAACTCGCAGTGATATTTTGTAAAACTTTCGCAGCCGTCTGAAATTATAGGTAAAATTAACCAATCGTCAGTTAAAGGCAATTCCCTTCGTCAATTTTACCATTTCAGAAACTAATACCCTGAGGCATCATCTTCGCCTCGTTTGTCTGCTATTGCTGTTATTCGCTGCTTTCCTTTGGAGGTATCTATCATTATCAATTCTGTTCTGCCAATGTTGGTTCTTTCCGTAACGGTATAGCCCATCCCGGTAAGCCGGTCTTTAGTTGCAGTTGAAAAATCCTTTTCAATAAATATCTTATCAGGCAGCCATTGATGATGGAATTTTGGCTTATTAACTGCATCTGCCGGAGTCATATTGTAATCAATAATATTCACAAGGGTTTGAAAAACGCTGGTTGGAATTGTAGTACCACCCGGTGAGCCTACTACCATGTAGGGCTTATTATTTTTCAAAACGATCGTTGGGGTCATGCTGCTCAGCATCCGTTTTCCGGGGGCTATGGCATTTTTATCATTGCCTATTGCGCCATACATATTTGCTACACCTGCCTTCACACTGAAATCGTCCATTTCATTATTCATCAGAAACCCCGCGCCGGAAATAACGGTTTTGCTCCCAAAATGATCATTGAGTGTTGTCGTCACTGAAACTGCATTTCCTTCTTTGTCTATTATGCTGATGTGTGTGGTTTGTTCACTTTCTTTCGTTTCACTGCTATTGAGGAAAGTGCTCTTGCCTGCTTTTCCGGGAACATAATCTTTAATACGTTCTGCTAAGTAAGCATCACTTACTAAAGTTTTCACCGGGACGTTTACAAAATCAGGGTCACCTAAATATTCTGCTCTGTCTGCATATGCACGCCTTTCCGCTTCAACGATAAGCTGTACACTTTCACCGGAATGAAAAGGATATGATCTGAGATCTTTTTGCTCTGTCATTTTCAAAATTTGCTGAAGGATTATGCCGCCGCTGCTGGGCAGGGGCATAGTGATCACTTCTGATCCCCTGTAAGAAAATTTCATTGGCTCTCTTTCAGTAGCAGTGTAATTTTTTAAATCTGCTGCTGTGATAATTCCGTTGCTGCTTTTCATTTCTGCAATGATCAGTTCTGCCGTTCTGCCTTCATAAAAACCACTTAAACCTTTGTCTCTTATTCTTTTTAATGTATTTGCAAGATCAGTCTGTACAAGTATGTCGCCTGCTTTCCAAGGCTCATCCTTTACAAATGCAATTTTGTTTTTATTCATTTCTTTAAAAACCTTCACACTGTCATTAAGATCTTTTGCCTGAGTGGCTGTGAGCCTGAACCCTTTCTCTGCCAGCTTTATTGCTGTTGAAATTAATTTATGAAACGGCAGCCTGGCATATTTTATCGTAGCAAACAACCCCGCCACAGTGCCGGGCACACCGCTGGCCAGTCTGCCTTCGAGTGAAAGTTTAGTGATCGCATTTCCTGCACTGTCCAGGAACATATTTTTAGAAGATCGGGAAGGAGCTGTTTCCCTGTAATCGATGGCAATACTTTTTCCTATATGAGTATGACCAACTAAGAATCCGCCGCCGCCAAGATTCCCTGCGCCGGGATATACAACTGCAAGAGCCAACTGTGTGGCAATAGCCGCATCAAAGGCATTACCTCCCTGTTTCAAAATTTGTATCCCTGCATCTGTGGCCAGGGCATGTGCAGAAACCACGGCAGCGTGACGGACTGTTATCTTTTTTGTGATAGAATATTTATACGGAGTCTGCTGCGCAATAGCAGAGCATGAGAAACAGCAAAAAAAGAGGGTAAGGATTTTAAGAAACTGCATCAAAGCTTTTTTTATTTTCCCGGCAGGATATCTACTTCAAAAACAAGATTTGCGAAGGCGGGTATTTTTCCGCCGGCAGGGTTCGGCCCGTAAGCGAGTTTTGCGGGTATATAAATTTTTGCTTTATCGCCAAACGAAAGAGATGCAATACCCGCATCGAATCCTTCAACAGCATCACCCTGCCCGGGCCTCAAGGTAAACGGTTTAGCACGTGTGGTAGATTCGAATACATGACCGTTAGCAAGCATACCTTTATACACCACATCAACAGAATCTCCGACTTTTATTTTAGCACCGGAACCTTTTTGAAGCATTTGAACGAAGATCCCGTTAGCTAATTTCGTCATTGGTGCTTTTATAGATTTAATCATGCTATCGAAAGACACGGCTGCAATTTTATAAGCTGCATTCTCCTTAACAGCTATGGCACTGTCAAAGATTTTTTGTTCAGCTGTCAGATCCTGCGCAGCCAGACTATCTGCAGAAAATTTCGCAATAACTTTAAAATAAACCTTCACATTTTTTCCTCGTTCTAAAAATCCCGGAGCATGAGTTTCAGCTGCAGCTCTTTTTAAAATTTCTTTCGTGGAAAAGATGCAGACTGCACTGTCATTTACTTTCATTAACGGAACGATCTCACTGAGGTCAAATTCCCGAAGGGTGCTGTCTATCTTAATATAAACCGGCATACCGTTATAAGTATCATTCATCAATGAATCATCCATGAATTGCCGAAGGTGTATTTTAGCTATATCACCTCTCATTAAGGTATCCCCGCCGCCGACGGAGGAGATTATTTTATAATCAAAATTGGTTTTGGTTCTCGTAAAGCCTTCTTCCTTTTTTATAGTTTCATTATTGCAGGAAATAGCAATAGCAGAAAGGAAGAATAAAGAAAATATTTTCATGAATAATTATTGAATTATAAATTTACCCGATTCAGTATTAAAATCTTTTGTGTTGAATAATTTGTAAAAATAAATTCCGGACGCCCATGCAGCTGTTTTTATCTCACCGAAGGCATTCATGGGAAATCTGCCTTTAACACGGCCCTGTGCATCTGTTATGAGAATATTAACATCTCCCGCTTTTTCTTTGAACAGGAAATTTATGTTCTCTCCTTTTGCAATCGGATTAGGATAAAGAAACAATAATTTATTCCCGGAATGTATCACAGATACTATATCCGTATAGAAAAAATTTCCCCCGATCCAAATTTTAGCACGATAATAATTTACCCCGGAAAAAGGCAGATTATCATATACAACATAAAGACTTTGTCCGGCGGCGGTGATTGTTTTCTGGAGTTGTGAAAGCACGGTGCCCGTTGCATTCGTTTTCTCAAATGTAATGCTATCGGTTTCAGCCTGCAAGCTAAGCTCCAATGTAAGCTTTATACTGTCACCGGCAGTTTCTGCCAGCAACGTACGGTAGTAGCAATTTACTCCCTGGTTTCTTACATCAATAGCTTCACTGCGGGCAACTAATACACCGCTGTTAATGATGGGTTCCACGGCAAAAATATTTTCCGGCCGCAGCGTTCTGTTAATTACAATAAAAGTATCGGTCACATTAAATACGGGCTTTATAAACGCGGTATCACCTAATGCGAATACTCTATAAGAAGAAGTCAATTCATTTCTTTGCCATGACAATCTTGTTGTATTGGTACATAAATAATCTACTTTTATTTTAGTGAGCGGTGCTATTACAAAAGGCAGGGAATAAAAATCACCGAAAGGGCACTCCATACGCAATTGCGCAATTGCAGTCGTATCCGGTATTGCCCAATTAAAAAATTGGCGATGCAGTTTAAGTCCGGCCCCTATTATCTGCCATGTATTTCCGTTATCAAAACTTGCGGAAAGATCTCCCAAAGTATTTGTATCTGCAACTGCGATTTTCCATTTTATTTTAAGGTTAGGGTTTTCCTCCCTGATAATATCTCCCGGATGAGCAGGATTTGTAAAGCGAAGTATATTCAGTGTATCCCAGGTGTAGGCAATATGAAAAAGTTGTTTATTGCCGGTTTGTATCTGATTGGCGGATACTTTTATTTGATATGCACCCGCCGCAGGAAGATCAATAGAAACCTGTTCTGCAGTATTCAATGAATCTCTTTTTCTTACAGGCAATTTTTTCAATGAATCGACATTCGGAAATGAGCTTAATACCCAAGGTTTAAATACGGAGCCTGGATTAATCTCGGTTAGTTCAAGATCAAGATCATTAACCAGGGCCTTATTATTATTTACCGAAGCTGCAGTATCTGTCCATGCCAGCGTAATTTTTAAATTCGCTGCTTGGGAGGGGATGGTGATATTTTTTGTCCACACCTGTGATTGTTGTAATTGCGCACTGTCAAATTTCTTTTCTTGCATAAGGCGCACTGCACTGAAAATATCCATTAAGCCATATCCTGATCTGAAATCGATTCCTTTGCTGCCGATATCTATTGCAGTGTTATAAAGTATCGCTTTTATCAATGATGCAGGAGGCAGACTTTGCAAAGAGCTGTCTTTATAAACCTGTTGCAGTACTGCCACTGCGCCGGTCACAATAGCTGCGGCTTCTGATGTACCATTAGGCCCGAGTGCAGTGATTTGCGGCCCAAGCCTGCCATCATGCAATGGCCCCGCAGAACTGAAAGGTGCAAGTTCAGCCGCTGTATCCACTGCCGCTACGGTAATCACATTTTTAGCCATTTTAAAATTGCCGGTGATATTTGCAAAACCGGGGATAGCAGAATAAACTCCTGCACCGCCTTGTGATGTGCCTCGATTACCGGAAGAAAAAAGATGAATAAGGTTTTTGTTTAGATTAGTTTGTACATCATAACTTAATGCTTCAGCACCGTAAAAAGATTGAATGATCGTACCATACGCATGACTTTGTACAGTCACATTTCTTTGCAGCAATAAATTACTGCTGTCCGGAAATAGATTACTGAATGAAGATGGGAAAAATTTACTCTTCCATGCACTTCCCTTTCCTGTATAAAAGCTGTTTCCTGCGCCACCCGCTAATGTAGCAATTACAGTTGCATGATCCTCCGTTACGGTAGCAGCTATAGGAGAAGGAAGAATTCTTTTCTGCAGATCTATATCATTTTCATTTGGTTTATTTTCTTTAATACCAATGGTGATATCTGTACCGGTTGCACCGGGAATCAGCCGGTCAAGAACATTTATTGTATTTATATCCCTGTTGTAGCCGGGCACGGGTGCCTCTGCAGCGGCTTTTAAGTAAACATCAGCAAACAGGAGAGTGCTATCGGGAAGGCAATATTTATAGAAGTCAGCAGCAGAACATTTTAATACTGCTGATTCCGATTCCCCAAATATGGATACAATCTCAAGAGGGAATGCTTTCTTTCGAAGCGATGTTATGAGTATTTCGAGATCTGTGGCAGTGACAGTAAAATACAATGCCTTTTTTTTTAATAGCAGTTCAGGTTTTATGAGGAAGTTGTCTGATAATTTCCACAGATCATTCGCAGGTGCAATACCGGTAATGCATTGGTCAGGACCGAAATTTATTTTACCCGGAGTCTTTATGACAGCCAGGCCGGCAGATATACTTCTTATTATTTTGATTTGCTTAAGGTCATTACATATTCCTGCCTGAAATTTTATAATTGAATACGCAGGATTCTTCTCCGGAGAAGGCTTTTCTGTATATTTTTCAAAGAGAGCGGCAGTGGTATATGCCGGTGTTTGCGCTTTGATTGATGATTCTAAACTGAAGAAGAAAAATAAACCTAAGAGAGCGTGTTTCATCAGTATAAATATAAATTCAGGAGATCGGTGTAATTGAATGATAAATAGGATAGTGATTCTATCTGCAATTTAATGTTTAGAAATGACGTGATGATATGTATTAAAAAAGTAAATCCCCTTTTTGCAAAGGGGATTTAAATCAGAATTTTTTACGCTGAATATTAATAAACATATTGAAGGGCAGTATTATCACTCGAAGTGAAAGGACGGTTTACACCGTTACCGATACATGCAAGCATCCAGGAATTAGCACTTACACCTGTAGGTGTGCCGGGAATGTGAACTGCTCCGACTGTAGAAGCACCTTCATTATAAGCAGCACCACCGCAACTGTACTGGCGAGACATGTAATCTGTATGACGGAAACCGATACAGTGACCGATCTCGTGAGCCATTGTGCTGGTTAATGTACTGCTGCTCCATCCTGTGTAAGCAGTATTGAATTTGATTGAATTAAAAGCATTACCACCGGAAGGGAAACCTGCAGAAGCGATATAGCTTGCACCTGTAACGTCAGAAACAGTAATACTTGCACTGCTTGTAGAAGATACTTTTTGGAAAGTCAGCCTTAATCCCAATGCATTGTAACGGGCTACAGCATTTGTTATTGCAGTAGAAAGACTGGAATAAGCTCCTGTGTATCTTACAGTAATTGTGCGGGGTAAGCTCGTAACGGTATTTGTAGTACGATAATGTTCTTCATCAGCAACGATCAGGTTATGATCATCCTTTCCTACCATGTTGCGCAGTTCTTCTGCAGAAAGTAAGATATCACCCTCTATGAGGAATTTACCTTCTACTTTCGTAGCACCTTCAGCATGCAAACCTGCAGCTTTGATCATCGTAATGTCATCCGAAGAAATCCCGTTCTGATCTACAGTATTTTCAGCTGTTTTTTTACAACTTACAAATACTACCGACGTGCAGGCAACGACTGCAAAAGTTCTGAGAAGTTTTTTCATTTTTTGTAGGTTTTTTTGATTAAAAATTATTTATTAGTTAAATATATGCAAAAAAAATCACGAAAATTTTAGCGTCTCAAAAGTATTTATACACAATTTTGATAGACTTTACATATAAATTACACTGAAATTTTATCAAGTCATAAAGCTGTCATTTCTTTAACATTAATTCAAACCACTTATCCATTTATTGCAGAACTATGTTGCAGCTTAGCTTGTAGCCTGACTTTGTTCCATTCATTAAGAATTATTTATACTACTGATGTCTCCATTGAAAATTATTTTAGTCCTGCTCTGTTTTTCCTTTTACTTTATTAAAGCATCTGCACAGGCTCCGCAGGCAGCATCCTCAGCAGATCTACTTCAACAAATAAAAAAACTGGAAGTCTTCGGTTCTGTACTGTATGTAGCGGCGCATCCTGATGATGAGAATACACGGTTGCTTGGATATCTTGCCAATGAGAAAAAATTCCGAACCGGGTATCTGAGTATTACAAGGGGGGACGGCGGGCAAAATCTTATCGGTGATGAACAGGGTACAGACCTGGGACTGATCCGTACACAGGAACTTTTATCTGCCAGGCGAATAGACGGTGCAGAGCAATTCTTTACAAATGCATATGATTTCGGCTTTAGCAAAAATCCTGAAGAAGCGCTTCGGATTTGGGATCATGACAAAGTTTTAAGTGACGTGGTATGGGTTATCAGGAAATTCAGGCCCGATGTGATCATTACCCGGTTTCCCGTAACGGGCGAAGGCGGCCACGGCCATCATACTGCTTCTGCAATACTTGCCGGAGAAGCTTTTGATGCAGCAGCAGATGCGAAAAGATTTCCTGAACAACTGAAGTATACGGGGGTGTGGCAGGCAAAAAGTCTTTTATGGAATACGTTCAATTTTGGCGGAAATAATACTACGAGAGAAGATCAGTTAAAAATAGATGTCGGTGTTTACAATCCTGTACTGGGAAAAAGCTATGGTGAGATAGCTGCTGAAAGCCGCAGCAGGCATAAGAGCCAGGGCTTCGGTGTACCGGCTCAGCGGGGTAGGTCATTGGAATATTTTACTGTAGTAAAAGGAGAGAAGCCGGTGATCGATCTGATGGAAGGAACAGATTCTGCTGCACTGCGTACGGAAAAGGCAAAAGAGTATTTCAGCATGGTAAAAGAAATTACAGATCGATTCAGCTATAATTCACCTAAGTCTTCTGTGCCGGCGCTTGAAGCGTTATACCGTGCCTCTTATGAATTTCCTTTTGTAACAAATGAGAAACGGTTGTTACTGGAGAGTATCATTGCACAGGCAGGTGGTTTGTTTATGGAAGCAACAGCAAGCAACCAATTAAATGTGATCGGTGACAGCTTAAGGCTGAAATATAATTTTATAAACAGATCAGGTCTTAGTATTACTGAAGCAGAGGTAACCACCTTAGGACAGACCTCCGTTTTCAAAAATTTAAAATTGAACGAGAATGAAGAGATAACAATTGCTATTAAGATAGATGGTGACACACCGCCTACTCAGCCTTATTTTTTAAAAGAGCCGCATCCGGAAGGATCTTATAATTCAGACCGACAGGATGCAGGAAAACCTCAGAATGACCCTTATTTCGCAGATTTTAAAATTACATCTAACGGGAGCACCCATATTTACCGGAGACCTATTGTATTTAAATTGACTGATCCGGTTAAAGGAGAAATTTATCAACCGATACAAATGGTTTCTCCTTTATCAGTTAATGCATCGCCCGCCCTTATCATTTTTTCTAATGATAAGAAAAATGAAAATAAATCGATCACATATACCCTGCAGTCGAATCAGAAATTTAATGATAAAATAAAATTTTATTCAGCAACGAATACGGGTGAGAAAAAATTAATTTTTGATTCCCTTTTAACCCTGTCGAAAAATAGTACACAAACTTTTACTCTAAACTTTACCGGAAATACTTTAAAAAATGATGCTGTTATTACTCACGGCGGAATTGCGGAAGTTATTGGTATGACACCGCAGAAAACCGCATTGAGAAAAATCAGCTACGATCATATTCCTGATGTGTTTTACCGGTATGAAGACAAAGTGAAGATCTTAAAAATGGATCTGAAAACAGCAGGCAACACAGCTGGATACATAGCCGGCGCGGGGGATAAAGTTCCCGAAGCATTGGAACAAATGGGTTATCGTGTCACCATGTTGCAGGAAAATGATATTACTGCTGCGGCACTTAAGCAATATGATGTGATCGTTACAGGCGTAAGGGCATACAATGTACATCCATGGCTGAGTAATGTTCATCCGATATTAATGCAATATGTAAATGCCGGGGGAATTTTGCTTACTCAATACAATACCAATAATTCGATAGGTCCGGTAAAAGCAAATATTTCGCCTTACCCTTTTAATATAAGCAGGAACAGGATCACGGATGAAAAGGCTGCAGTAAATTTTTTACTGCCGGGCGATGCTTCTTTAAATTACCCTAATAAGATCACTCAAAAAGATTTCGAAGGTTGGATACAGGAAAGAAGTATTTATCATGCTGAAAAAGCGGATACGGCCTACAGGAAAATATTAAGTATGAAAGATCCCGGCGAGCAACCGCATGACGGCAGTTTGATCATTGCAGATTACGGCAAAGGACGATTTATTTATACGGGACTTGCTTTTTTCAGGGAATTACCGGCAGGAGTGCCCGGTGCTTTCCGGCTTTTTGCAAATTTAATTGCGAGAAAGAAATAGTTTACAATTGTGCAGACTAAACAGAACCAATTCACACCGATCGCTTATGATATCAGAATCATTCCTCGTCAATCTTATAATTATCCGGTAAAATGAGCAGTGTAGATTGGATAATATTAATTATTGTATTACTGGGCATAGTTATTTATGGTATTTATAAAAGCCGGACTACTAAAAACCTGGAAGGTTATTTTCTGAGCAACAGGAGCATGCCATGGTACCTCGTATTGCTCAGCATTATGGGTACGCAGGCAAGTGCCATTACCTATCTCACAGGGCCGGGACAGGCATATACAGATGGTATGAGATTCCTGCAATATTATTTCGGATTGCCCTTTGCGATGATCGTCATCAGCATTTTTTTCGTTCCTGTCTTCAGCAAACTGAAAGTTTTTACAGCATACGAATTCCTCGAAAACCGCTTTGACCTGAAGACACGTACCCTGACTTCTTTCCTTTTTTTATTGTCCAGAGGACTAAGTACGGGAGTAAGCATTTATGCACCTTCTATTATTCTCTGTTCTATAATGGGATGGAATATTTACTACACCAATATATTGATGGGAGGCCTTCTTATTATCTATACCATGAGTGGCGGGGCAAGAGCAGTGGCACATACCCAGAAATTGCAAATGATCATTGTTTTTATTTCCCTGTTTCTCATTGGCTTCATTGCTGTGCGGATGCTACCCGGTGATATGGGTTTTACTGATGCTGTAAGGGAGGCAGGCACTTACGGCAAAATGAATGTGATCACCACAGGATTTAATGAGTCAGGTTTTGATTGGAAGGACAAATACAATATCTGGAGTGGGCTCATCGGTGGTTTTTTCCTGGCACTCAGTTACTTCGGCACAGATCACAGCCAGGTAGGAAGATACTTAACCGCAAAAAATATTAAAGAAAGTCGCAGGGGTTTATTAATGAATGGCCTGGTAAAAGTTCCGATGCAATTCGGGATTTTATTGCTTGGCATATTGATATTTACTTTTTACCTGCATCGTAAAGCTCCTGTTTTTTTCGACGAAACCAAATCAGCTGCAGCTGCTAAAACGATATATGCAGATTCACTGGCTCAAACAGAAAAAAGATATACAGCAGCATTTACCCTGAAAAATTCTGCAGAAGCAGAGAATTACCGTAAAGAATACAAATCCCTTTTGAAAAAAGCATTGCCCGGCAGTGATACAAATGATACCAATTTTATTTTTCTTCGATTTGTAAAAGATAACCTGCCTATCGGGCTTATAGGATTACTCTTTGCAGTAATTTTTCTTTCAGCCTGGGGTAGCATTGCTGCTGCGCTCAATGCCCTGGCTGCAGTATCAATGATAGACTTTCATAAAAAGTTCTTCACGAAAACAGCAGATAATTTAAAGGAGTATAAAACATCACAATGGTACACCTTCGGCTGGGGTGTTTTTTGCATCCTTATAGCCATGTTTGCAGAAAATATAGGCAATAGTCTTATTGAGGCGGTGAATATTTTGGGTTCGCTTTTTTACGGCGTCATACTGGGAATTTTCCTTGTTGCCTTTTGGATAAAATTTGTAAAGGGTAATGCTGTATTCCTGGCGGCGCTTTTATCTGAAATTGCAATCATAGCAATTTATAATGCCGATATAATCTCCTTCCTTTGGCTTAATGTGATA
>JBGTJG010000055.1:0-3755 GCA_041745235.1 Ferruginibacter sp.
ATAACTGTAATCCATCATGGAAAACCCGATGCTCGGTATGCCTTCGATACTCGCTTCCATTGCAGCAGACATGGTACCGCTGTAAAGTACATTGATTGAGTGATTAGCCCCGTGGTTTATACCACTGAGGCAGATATCCGGCTTGCGATGAAGTACTTTATCTACCGCGAGCTTTACACAATCTACCGGCGTGCCGCTTGTTTGCCAGCTCTCAATATCGCCAAACAGATCCATTTTGCGCATCCTAAGCGGAAAGCCAATCGTGATGGCGTGTCCCATGCCGCTTTGCGGTTTGTCGGGTGCCACAACTACCACACGGCCAAAATCTTTTACCGCATCTACAAGAGCACGAATACCGGGAGATGTAATATCATCATCATTAGTAATTAAGATGATGGGTTTTTCTTTCAGTTTAGCCATTCAGTTGTCTGTTTCTGCGTGCGTCAATAAAACTTTTTATAAATGCAACAAGTGCAATGGCATTGCTTAAAATGCATACCAGAAAAATATATTTTTTAGCTTCCCATTCCTCCACTTTTACAAAACGCATAATACACATCACCAGCAATAGCAGGGTAAGCACTACCACAATGTGTGCAATAACTTTATTTCCTGCAGCTACTCCTTTATTAAACACCAGAAAAAGTATTCCGAATGCAGCAGGTATGAATGCCGTCAATGAACGCTCGCCGGTTTCTGAACTGATGAAGAAATATCCTATCACGCCGGCTGCTATTAATACAATGGCGTTTAAAATGTTTGCTGATGCTGCTTTCATGTAATTAATTTATTGTTTTTTAATGGCCACATGGAATTCGCCTGATGATCATTTCTGTTCATAGCCGGTTCTGTTATGGCTCATTTCATAATTTTATTTTTTGCCGGGCAAAGATAATAGTATTACAAATCTATTTTGCCTGCAGTGTTATTTTACATTAATTTGCCGGTATAAAACTTAATCATGAAAGAACAAAACCTTGCAAATCACAGGCAGATCGTACCCGCATTCCATTTCGGATTGATGATCCCTATTCTTATATTAATTATTGGAGCTGCTTTCAGCTTATATGATCATTGGTACAACAGACTGGATATGACCATTCCGGGCTTGCTGTTACTTGCAGGATTTTTAATTTTAGGTTTAGCTTTTTTCGCACGTCGTTTTGCATTGGTAGCCCAGGACAGGGCAATACGTGCAGAAGAAAATCTTCGTCATTTCGCTTTGACAGGTAATTTGCTGGACAGCAGCCTAAAGCCTGCTCAGATTGTAGCGTTACGATTTGCACCGGATAATGAATTTCCCGGCCTTGCTCAGAGAGCCGCAGAGCAAAAATTATATCCTAAACAAATAAAGGAATCAATCAAAAACTGGCGTGCTGATCATTATCGCGTCTAGATCATTGATCATTTGCTGATAAGACTGTCTGCACTGATTCTTCCCGGTCCTACTAATAACAGGACAATGTAACACACAAGATAAAGCGACGCCATTTCTCCTTTGCCGAAGAATTCCCCGTTGTGCGCCATAAATAATGCAACAGCCATAGTTACAATAAGTGGTATGCATGCGAGGCGTGTAAGCAAACCAATGATAACCAGGATAGCGCAGAAAAATTCTGCAAAAATAACCAGCGCAGCAGATGCCGTTTGGCCGATGCCCATAAAATTCATCATGTTTGCGGCCGTCCCCTCAAAGTTTTTTAATTTTCCAAATCCGTGGTGAAGCATAAGGCCCCCGGAAACAATCCGCAGTAATAACATAGCCGCATTGAAAGCGCCTGCAGAATATTTTACTGAAAGTAATCTTCTCATTTTATTTTAGTTTGCTTTGGTGAATGAACCGGCTTGCAGTCAGTAAGTCGGTCAGTAAAAATAGATTTCTTTCCTTAAAATGCAAAAGACATGTTTTAATTAATTATTTGCTTTGTGACCTTCAGAGAGAATTTTCCCTTTTGCTGCGGGGAAGATTTATTATTATTGCACTATGCAACATATCATTTCCCGATATTTATTCACTCGAAAAAAATGTTCTCTGCCGGGCGTTGGTACTTTAGAGATACGTGCAACTGAAGCTATAGCTGCAGCAGGTTTAAAAAGTATCACAGCTCCTTTTCCTGTTATCAATTTTACTGATCATGTCGGGGATGTTTCAGATCTGCATCATTTTATTTCAACGGATAAAGGTATTGGTGCAGATGAAACTGTGGCAGGTTTGGATACATTCTGCAATGAAATTATTGGATTAAAGAAAGGAGAGACATATCATCTCGCCGGCACAGGCGATTTTAATGTAAACGGGCAAGGTAAATTATGTTTTATCCCTCTTACTGCTCCTGCATATTATTTACCTTCCGTTCATGCGGAAAGAGTTATACATGAAGGCAATCCGCATTCAATACTCGTTGGTGACAAGATAACGACGAATAAGGAAATGACCGAATTTTTTACGGAAGTTGTACCCGCTAAAAAAAGCACTTGGTGGATATGGGCTGCAATACTTTTTGTTTTGGCTGCTGCGACAATAATATTTTATCTCAATGATGAAAGAAGCAATGCCTTTTTCGGCAACTCAAATAAACCGGAGATTAAAAAAGCCGATACTACTTATCGAAAACTACCTTAATTTTTTTACTACGTGTCTTTGTTATGATAAGTTATCAATATTGCCCGGTTTGTAAAGGAGAAGATTTTCAAAACATTTTATCTGCAAAAGATTACACTGTTTCAGGCGAGGAATTTCCCGTGACACATTGTAAGAATTGTACACTACGCTTTACGCAGGATGTGCCGGACAGCATGTCTATAGGAAAATATTATGCCTCCGACAGCTATATCTCCCACAGTGATACACAAACCGGACTCGTTAATAAACTTTATCACTTCATTCGAAAAAAAACGCTGCAGGATAAAAAAAACCTGATCAGTATATCTACGGGAAAACAAACCGGAAAAATACTCGATGTAGGATGCGGAACAGGCGCGTTCCTGCATACTATGAAGCAAGGAGGCTGGCAATGCACAGGGATAGAACCTGATGATGCTGCCAGAATTAAAGCAGCAGAACTTTACGGCGTACAGCCTTTGGCCGCAGAGGAACTGTTTACTTTACCTGAAAATACTTTTGACGCAATTACCCTTTGGCATGTACTGGAACATGTGCACGAGCTTGAAAAATATGCAGTTCAATTGAGAGAGCTACTGGCCCCCGGAGGAACATTATTTATTGCAGTACCCAACTATACAAGTTACGATGCAGTGTACTATAAGAAATACTGGGCAGCGTACGATGTGCCGCGGCACTTGTATCATTTTTCCCCTGCAAGTATGAAACTATTGGCAGAAAACCATGGTTTGGTAATACAAAATGTAAAACCGATGTGGTTTGATAGTTTCTATGTGAGCATTCTGAGTGAAAAATATAAAACAGGGCGGGGGAATATGCTCCGTGCTTTTTACATAGGCCTTAAATCAAACCTGAAAACGCTCCGCAATAAAGAAAAATGCAGCTCGCTCATATATGTTATCAGTAAAGCTTAATTAATTTTTACTTCGTAGATCTTAGGCCATCTTTTCCCGGTGATAAACATCGATTTTGATGTGCTGTCATAAGCAATACCATTCAATACATCTGTTCTGCCGGGTATGCTGTCAGTTCCGGGCAGGTTGTTGAAATTCATCTTTCCAACTACCGCACCTGTTTGCGGGTCTATTTTAATAATATCCTTAGACTGATAAATATTAGCCCAGACAAATCC
>JBGTJG010000056.1:0-5199 GCA_041745235.1 Ferruginibacter sp.
CAGCCGGTATGGTGGTTTGGCCAGTCAGGCGCGGTGAACTACAACACATTTCGCGGTACTACGCAAGTTCTTAATCAGAACTTTTCTACCCCTGTCCCATTCCATGGCGGCAGCGACGTAAGGCCCTACGCTTCACTGCTGGCAGAATACCGCCCGGGAAAAATCTTCGGAGCAATGTTTAACGTAGCATATGATAATCGCGGTGGCAGATTTGATCAGGAAATGGCGCCATGTAATTGTCCGGCAGATCTCAAAACCAACCTGAGCTATGTTACTTTTGAGCCAAGCCTGCGGATAGCACCTTTTTCAAATGCTTTCTACATTTTTACGGGGCCTGTAATAGGCTTTAATGTAACAAAGAGATTTGATTACAGGCAGGAGAAACAGCCTAACCTGAGAGAGGACCTCAGTAGTGTACGCAACACTGTATTTTCGGGGCAAGCCGGAGCGGGGGTGGATATCCCTCTTTCTGCACGGACAAGCGCCACACAAATGACGTTATCACCGTTTGCTTCTTTCCAGTCGGATCTCGGCCGCAGCCCCAGATCGATCGAATCATGGGCAATATATACAGTACGGGCAGGGTTTGCGCTAAAGTTCGGTACGGGGAAAGCGGTAGCTATAGTAGTTCCTCCGCCGGCACCAGTAATCCCTGTTCCGGTGAGTGACAGAGATGGTGACGGTATTGTTGATACGGAAGATAAATGTCCGGATGTACCGGGTATTGCAAAATATTTCGGTTGCCCCATTCCGGATACTGACGGTGATGGTATAAATGATGAATTGGATAAATGCCTTACCGTAAAAGGTTTTACACGTTACGAGGGTTGTCCGATACCGGATACCGACGGCGATGGTGTAAATGATGAAGAAGATAAATGTCCTACACGTCCCGGTCCTGTAAGCAATCAGGGTTGTCCCGTAATAGCAAAAGAGGTGATTGAAAAAATAAACTTTGCGGCTAAAAATATTTTCTTTGCCACAGGCAGCTACAAATTACTTCCAAAATCATTTAAATCTTTGGATGAAGTGGTAAGGTTAATGAAGGCCGATGAATCACTCATGTTAGAAATAGTTGGCCATACAGATTCACAGGGATCTGATGAAAGCAACGAAGTACTTTCTGACAATCGTGCAGGAGCTGTTAAGACATACCTGACTGGCAAGGGTATTGATGCCTCCCGTCTAAAATCGAGCGGTTTCGGGGAAACTAAACCTGTAGCGGATAACACCACTGCAGCAGGGCGTGCTAAGAACAGAAGAACAGAAATGACTGTTAGGAATTTCTGATTATTTATATAATTAAAGAGCCCCGTTCAGAAATATGAACGGGGCTTTTTGTTTTACGTATCCGATACATATTATGATTAACCAGTTTACTAAAATTACTGATAGACATATACCTAATATGAGTTTTTCTCCCTTATGGATTTTATATTTCCTTTTAGCTATCTATTAGACCAAATAATATGGAAAGAATCAATAATGCAGCAAGAAAAGTTTTTCTAATTTATAGCATTTTCAAGTTTCCACTCATTAGGTTTCTCCTTCAGTAAATGCTACGGAAAATCCTTTTATTAATTCATCCCTCACCTATACACCCCCTCAATCTCCCCCATGTATTTCTCCATAATCACTTTTCTTTTCAATTTCAGCGTAGGTGTTAGTTCACCGCTTGCTGTTGTCCATTCCTGAGGAAGAAGCTCAAACTTTTTTACTTGCTCTACCTGGTTGAAAAATTTATTAAAGGCTTCTGTAAGCTCTTTATAAAATTCTATCACCTGCGGATTTGCTACAGCATCTTCATTAGTTGTAAATGGGATATTCTGTTTATGCATCCACTCTTTCAAATTAGGTATGGAGGGTACGATCAACGCACTTACAAATTTTTGATCCGCGCCTATGATCATGATCTGCTCCACGTAAGGAGACTCTTTCATTTTATTTTCAATTGGCTGAGGCGCTACATATTTCCCGCCGCTTGTCTTGAAGAGTTCTTTTTTACGGTCTGTTATTTTTAAATATTTACCGTCTTCAAAAACGCCGATATCACCGGTGTGCAACCACCCGTTTATTATTGTTTCGCCTGTAAGATCAGGACGCTTATAATAACCCATCATTACACTCGGGCCTTTCACACAGATTTCACCGTCGGCTTCCAACTTTACTTCCTGCCCGTCTAATACGGGGCCAACAGTACCAAACTTCATCCCGCCTTTTCCTCTCCGGTTTACGCTGATCACGGGGCTGTTTTCCGTAGGGCCGTAACCTTCATAAATTGGAATCCTGGCGGCATTAAAAATCCGCAACAACCTTACCTGGCATGCCGCACCACCTGTAATAATGTAGGAAATATTATTTCCCAGTGCCTCACGCCATTTGCTGAAAATAACTTTGTTTGCAAGCGCAAGCTGAACATTGTAGCCGACTCCCTGATTTTTAAAGTTATCATATTTATTTGCCAGGTCTACTGCCCAATAAAATAATTTTTTCTTTACTCCTGTAAGATCAGCGCCCTTTGCCATTATTTTTTCATACACTTTTTCCAACAGCCGCGGAACAGTGCAGAATACGGTAGGCTTTACTTCTTTCAAATTTTCGCCTATACTTTCCATGCTCTCGGCAAAATAAATGGAGTGGCCGGTATAAATAAAAATATAAGAAACAAGCCGTTCAAAAATATGATTGAGCGGTAAAAAGCTTAGCGTCCTGCCATTGACATTGCTGTCAAAAGGAAAACTCTTTGCACTGTTCATTACATTGCTCACTATATTTCGGTGGCTCAGCATCACACCCTTTGGCGTACCGGTAGTACCTGATGTATAAATGATCGTTGCACAATGCTCCGGGCGAACACTTGATTTTACGGATTCCAATTTTGCAAGATCATCTTCGGTGATATCCTGCGTGAGTTGGCTCCATAAATTTACTTCTCCCATTTTGTCAAATGCATATACATCTTTCAGAGAAGGTACACGACTCCGTACCGCCTCTACTTTTTGTAAGATCTCTTCCCCGCTTACAAAGACCAATTTTACTTCTGCATCATTAAAAATGAATTCCAGTTCATTAACGTTGGTAGTAGGATAAATGGGGCAAAGCAATGCACCTATTTGCTGGCAGGCAAGATCGAGGATCAGCCACTCGGGCCGGTTGCGTGAAATAATAGCGACCTTATCCTGCTTTTCTACTGTCATATCATTCCCGCCTATCCCAAGCTTCATCAAGCCTGCACTCAGCTTATTTACTGCAAGAACTACTTCTGCTGTACTCATCGGCAGCCATTCGCCGTTTATTTTGGCAGCAAACATATCGGCTTTCGGGAAAGCTTCAAGCTGATAATATAAAAAGTCAAAGAGTCGGAAGTGTTCTTTCATGAATCTTATTTTAAAAGCAGATGGTTGGCTTCTCCTGTAAATATAAAAAAAGGTGCTTTAAAAAGCACCCTGTATTTAGTTTATTAAATGTGTGAGTAATCCGTCTCGCAACTTGGGTTCAAACCAGGTACTTTTTGGCGGCATTACTTCTCCGCTGTCAGCTACAGAAAACAATTGCTCTATGCTTACCGGGAACATGCTGAAAGCTAATGCCATTTCGCCGCTGTCCACTCTTTTTTCCAGTGCCTCTAAGCCCCTGATCCCGCCCACAAAATCTATTCGCGGATCGGTGCGCTGATCGTGAATGTTAAGTACAGGGCCAAAGACATTTTCCTGCAAAATATTAATATCCAGCACTCCAAGTACATCATGCTTTATTATGTTTTCTTTGGAAGTGAGCTTATACCATTGCCCTTTCATGTATAAGCCGAACTCATGCATTTTCTCCGGAGGAAATGCTTCTTTTTGTGTTTCAACTGAAAAGCTTTCTGATACTTTTTCCAAAAGTTCTTCATTACTCAACCCGTTCAGATCTTTAATTACCCTGTTGTAATCCATGATCCGCAATTGGTTTGCAGGAAAAAGAGTAGTGAGGAATATATCGGCCCCGGGGCCTGCGGCTGCACCCAGTTTAGCTCTTACTTTAGCAGCAGAAGCCGCACGATGGTGGCCATCTGCAATATAAGATGCCGGGACATTTGCTTTAAATAAAGCAGTAATAGTATCTATAGTTTGTTCATCATTTATAACCCATATGCTGTGCTTTATACCGTCTTGTGCAATAAAGCTGTACTGGGGAGATTTTTCTTTCTTAATTTCTGAGATAAGATCATCGATCACCGGAACATTTTTATAAGCCAGGAAAACATTTCCGGTTTGGGCACCGGTTGTTTTAATGTGCATGATCCGATCCATCTCTTTATCAGGGCGTGTAAACTCATGCTTCTTTATCAAACCATTTTCATAATCATCTACAGAACTGCCGCAAACCAAACCGGTTTGGGAAATACCGTTCATCGTAAGCTCATAAATATAATAGCATGGCTTACTTTCCCTGAAGAGAATATTTTTGCTGATAAAGGCCGTAAGATTTTCTTTTGCCCTATCATAAACTTCCTGTGAATGAACGTCAGTATTCTCAGGTAGATTTATTTCGCTTTTAGTAATATGCAAAAATGAATCATGATTGCCCTGCGCCTCTTCCCTGGCTTCTTTGCTGTTCATCACATCATATGGAAGAGATGCTACGGCTTTTGCATGGTGTACCTCCGGGCGAAGAGCGGCAAAAGGTGAAATTGTGATCATGTAGTGAGGTATTAAATATTAGACAATTGATATCGACAGATAAATTTCAGATTAACTTTTAGATGATTTTTCAAAATTTTTCATCACAGACACAAGGAATTCTACACTGCTCAGCGGCAAAGCATTATATAAGGATGCACGAAAACCACCGACACTGCGGTGGCCTCTTATTCCAATAATATTTTGAGAAGATGCGTATTCTAAAAACGACTCTTCCAAATTTGCATCATTCATTACAAAACAAACATTCATTTTACTCCTGTCTTCTTTCTCCACCGTTCCTTTAAAAAGTGAATTTCGGTCTATCTCTGTATAAAGCATTGCTGCTTTTTCATTGTTTATTTTCTCTATCGCTTTTACCCCGCCCTGCTTCTTTAGCCACCGCAGTGTGAGCATGCAGGTATATACTGCAAACACAGGCGGCGTGTTCAGCATGCTTTGCTCAGCAATATGATTTCGATAATCCATCATAGTAGGGATCTTACGCTTCGTCCTTCCTAAGCAATTTTTATTTACG
>JBGTJG010000057.1:0-4293 GCA_041745235.1 Ferruginibacter sp.
ATGGATTATGCAACAGCAGTCCTTGAAAAGCTGAAAACTGCCGGCATCCGTGCTGAAATAGATGACAGAAATGAAAAAATCGGTAAGAAAATAAGGGATACAGAACTCCTGAAAGTGCCGTATATGCTCGTTTTCGGCGAAAAAGAGATTAATGAGAACCAAGTGTCAGTGCGCAGGCAGGGAAAAGGAGATGCAGGTGCTCAGGATGTGGATGAATTCATAACAGGTCTAACAGCAGAAATAAAAGAGCGCAGAGGGGAATAATTTTTGTAATTTTAATTTTAAGGCAGATTCATTCATTAAACAAATCAATTTTTGCATAAGCGCCAACTGCCGGTAGCTGATAGCAAAACGAATAAAAATGGCATTTCCACCGAGACCACCCAGGGGAGCATTTAATCCCAGGTTTAAAAAAGAACAACAGCAGGAACACCGTACCAACCATCTTATTAAAGCGCCCCAGGTGCGCTTAGTCGGCGACAATACCGAGCCCGGTATTTATTCCCTTGCAGAAGCAAGCAAATTTGCAAAAGACCAGGATCTGGATCTGGTAGAGATATCTCCGGGTGCTAGTCCGCCGGTGTGCAGGATCATAGACTACAATAAATTCCTTTACGAAGAGAAGAAGAAGAAGAAGGAAATGAAAGCGAAGGCCAAAACCAGTGAGGTTAAGGAAATTCGTTTTACTCCCAATACGGATGATCATGATTTTGAATTTAAAGTAAAACATGCGGAGAAATTTCTGGAAGACGGTAATAAAGTAAAAGCTCACGTACAGTTCAAGGGCCGTGCTATCATGTTCAAAGAAAGAGGTGAATTATTATTACTCAAATTTGCTGACAGGCTTAAGGATGTGAGCGCATTGGAGAGTATGCCTAAAATGGAAGGAAAGCGGATGCTCGTTATGTTTGCGCCTAAGATCATTAAGAAAAAATCGGGCAATGAATTGGGTAAGCTGCATAAGGACAAGCCCGCAGAAGAAGGTGAAGTAACTGATGCAGCAACAGAGCAGAAACCTGAACCGGCAGAGACACCCGCAGCAGAATAGACTTTTTTATTTTCAAATTATACCTTTGGCTTTCTCACTTCGAGGAAGCCATTTTTATAAAGTAACCTAATACGAATGGACACGAGTCTCAATAAATACATCAGTGACAGCGGCTTTTGCAGCAGAAGAGAAGCTGACAAATACATTGATGAATGTCGCGTTACTATTAACGGGAAAGATGCTGATAAAGGAAACAGGGTAAGAGCAGGAGACATAGTAAAAGTAGATGGACAGGCCCTGAAAAAAAATGTGGTTCCTGTTTATATCATGCTCAATAAACCCAAAGGCGTAACCTGTACTACAGATCAGAAGGACAGATCAAATATCATAGATTATGTGAATTTTAAAACGAGAATATTCCCGATTGGCAGACTGGATAAGCTTTCGGAAGGACTTATTTTTCTTACAAACGACGGTGACATTGTAAATAAAATTTTACGTGCAGGTAACGGCCATGAAAAAGAGTACATGGTTACGACGGATAAAAAAACTGATTTTGAATTCATCAATGCCATGCGCAGCGGTGTAAAAATATTAAACACGGTTACTAAGCCTTGTTTTGTGAAGCAGGAAGGCGATACCCGTTTTAGGATTATACTCACGCAGGGGCTGAACAGGCAAATAAGACGGATGTGTGAAGCGCTCGGCTACAGGGTTACATCTTTAAAAAGGGTGCGCATTATGAACTTTACTGTGAAAGGGATTGAACCGGGGAAATGGCGTTTTTTTACCGGAGAGGAAATAGCACAACTCAATGAACTCGTGATGAAAAGCAGTAAAACAGCGGGAGAGGATGGCATGGGTGAATAATACTTCACCGAAATTTCCGTTTTGCATTTCAGCAGATTTGCATAAAAGTTGTTAAAACTGAGTATGCGATTGGATTTCTCAAAAGTATTTTTCGGCATAAGCGGTCTTGCATTGCCCACACCTAAAGCATTGTATCCGCCTGAGTTTCAGGATAAGTCGCGGCTGGAGTATTACGCATCTTTGTTTAACAGCCTGGAGGTAAACAGCTCTTTTTATAAATTACCCCTGGTCTCCACCATAAAGAAGTGGACGGACCTTGTGCCGGAAAATTTCAAATTCACTTTCAAGCTGTCAAAAACGATCACCCACATAAAAGGGCTGGAGTTTAATGAAGATGATATTGGGCCGTTTATGAAAGCGATAGCGCCTGCAGTTCACAAGCAGGGGAGTATTTTAATTCAATTTCCGCCTTCTCTTACTGTCGATAAGCTGGATAAACTGCAAGCTTTATTGAGCACATTGGATTTTTACAACGCAGACAATTGGAAATTTGCAGTAGAATTTCGCAATCCTTCATGGTATGAAAGCGAAGTTTATGAAATACTGGAAGAATATAATGTCGGTATGGTATTTCTGGATATTCCCTCCTCAGCTTCATTGCAGGTAAGCAGGGCTACAAGTGATATTGTCTATATCAGGCTGCACGGGCCTGAACCAAGATACAGGGGAAGCTACAGCGAGGAACAATTAACGGATATCGCCGAAAAAATCAGATTTTGGGCTAAAAAGGACAAAACCATTTATTGTTATTTTAATAATACAATGGGAAGTGCGGTCAGTAACTTGCAAACGCTGATCAGCCTTTGTAAGTAGTCCGAAGCTAATATTACAGAAGATTTCCGTATAATAAAATAATTCCGTACTTTTGCAACCCGAAAAGAATAAACGCTTTTCAGACATTTCCCACATGGCTCCATAAGTGTTCATCTTTTTGAACCGCCGGCAGGGAGTAACATTAATAAGTTATAGTAATGCCTAAGGTAAAAACAAACAGCAGCGCAAAAAAGCGCTTTAAAGTTACCGGTACCGGAAAAATCACTTTCCAAAAGCCTTTCAAACGCCACATCCTTACAAAAAAATCTACCAAACGCAAGCGTGCTATGCGTAAGGACGGAGAAATACATTCTACACAGATGTATTTTGTAAGAAGATTGCTCGGAATGAAATAAACCACCCATTAACTTTTTAAAAAAATTATAATATGCCACGTTCAAAAAATGCAGTTGCCAGCAGGGCACGCAGAAAAAGAGTTTTAAAAGCCGCTAAAGGTTACTACGGCAAGCGTAAAAATGTATATACCGTTGCGAAGAACGTAATGGAGAAAGGCCTTACTTACAGCTATGTAGGCCGTAAGCTTAAGAAGCGTGAATACCGCACATTGTGGATTGCACGTATCAACGCCGCAGTAAGAGCTGAGGGAATGACCTACAGCGAGTTTATGTTTAAGCTTACTGAAAAGAAAATAGACCTTAACCGTAAAGTACTTGCAGATCTTGCTATGAACGAACCGGAAACTTTTAAAGGTTTGATCGCTTCTGTAAAATAAATCGAAATTGTTATTTAGTGTATAGGCCGCTTCTGAAAAGGGAGCGGTTTTTTTTGTTTCAATCGGGGGCAAATATTTCTTTACCTGATCTTTTGCTAAAAATTGAAAACCATCAGTTAATAAATATATTTGCGCATTATTTTACCGGCCTCACAACAAGTATAAAACGCAGAATGAACAATACCTACGACAGCCTTGTACAGCAAACTTTTAATTTTCCCCAGGAAGGATTTAAACTTCACAATAATAACCTGCAGTACAATGATGTAGATGTGAAGGCGATGATCGATAAATACGGCACGCCTTTAAAGCTTACCTACCTTCCTAAGATCGGAATGCAGATCAATAAGGCAAAACTGATGTTTGCAAACGCCATTAAAAAACATAAATATGAAGGTGAATACCATTATTGTTACTGCACCAAAAGTTCCCATTTCAGTTTCATAGTAGAAGAGGCGCTGAAGCACAACATTCACCTGGAAACTTCCTATGCGTATGATATCGACATCATTAATGCACTATATAAAAAAAGAAAACTTACAAAGGACATCCACATCGTTTGCAATGGGTTCAAACAAAAAAATTACACGAGCCGAATCGCTAAGCTGATCAATGACGGCTTTAAAAATGTGATTCCTGTTTTGGATAACATGGAGGAGCTTAACATGTATAAGCGCAATATCCGTACAGGTCAGCCTTTTAAACTGGGTATTAGGATAGCAGCTGAGGAAGAGCCTACTTTCCCGTTCTACACATCCCGTCTCGGCATAAAAGCAAAGGATGTACTGGGGTTTTATGTAGATGAAATAGAAGGATATGAAGATAAGTTTCAGCTGAAAATGCTGCACATTTTTCTGAACAAAGGCATAAAGGATGATATTTATTACTG
>JBGTJG010000058.1:0-2206 GCA_041745235.1 Ferruginibacter sp.
AAGCCTTCCCTGATCGCGGTTGATGAAGCACATTGCATCTCTCAGTGGGGATATGATTTCAGGCCGTCTTACCTGCGAATTGCAAACTTGCGGGAAGAATTACCCGGTGTGCCGGTTATCGCATTAACAGCATCTGCAACACCGGAAGTGCAGAACGATATCTGTACAAAATTGTTGTTCAATAAAGACAGTAATCGATTCCGGCAATCGTTTATCCGGCCGAACCTTTCTTACAGTGCATTCCGACCGGTTTCCAAAGAAAAAAAATTAACCGAGATTCTGCAAAATGTAAAAGGAACGTCTATCGTTTATTGTAAAAGCAGGAAACAAACTATACAGGTTTCTGAATTGCTGCAGATGCATAAAATAAATGCAGACTTTTATCATGCAGGTTTACCCGGGGAATTACGTACGGTTAAACAGGATGATTGGATAAATAATAAAACACGAACCATCGTTTGTACCAATGCGTTCGGCATGGGAATAGACAAACCCGATGTGCGAACAGTGATACATTTCGGGGTGCCCGATTGCCTGGAAAATTATTACCAGGAAGCCGGCCGTGCAGGAAGGGATGGTAAACGTGCATATGCTGTATTGCTCTACAGTAAAAATGAAACCGAGGATCTCCTGTTAAAAATTGAAACACGTTATCCGTCTCCGGAAAAGCTGAAGCAGATCTACATTTCCCTGATGAATTTTTTACAGGTGGCTGCGGGTACGGGGGAAGGATTGAGTTTTGATATGGATATCGCCTTGTTTGCCCAAAACTTTAAGCTGAATATTCTAGAGGCCACTTACGGGATTCAGTCACTGTCTCAGGAAGGATTGCTGAGTTTCAGTGAAAATATGTTTAAGCAGAGCACCGTGGAATTTATCGTAAACAGAAGCGATCTGGAAGGATTTGAAACGTTGCATCCGGAACTTGAACCTGTTATTAAAGGGTTGCTCCGATCTTATGAAGGCATCTTTGATTTTCCTGTAACGGTTTACGAAACGCTGCTCGCTAACTTTTTGAAAAAACCGCACTCAGAAATAAAGCAGTATCTGACACAGTTGCATACTTCCGGTATCATCATTTATAAACTGGCATCAGAAAAACCGGAAATTTATCTGGTGCGGAACCGCATGTATAATGATGATATCAAAATAGACCACAAGGCGGCTGAAATTAGAAAAGATAAAGCCCTTAAACGAACAATGGTAATGGAAGGGTTTGTAAATAACAGCATTGATTGCCGCAGCAAAATAATCGCATCCTATTTCGGGGATGATGAAATAAGTAATTGCGGAATCTGCGATAATTGTATAAATAATACAGAAGCAAAATTAAATCCCGCGGATTTTAAACTGGCTTCTGATAAGATCATTTCACTTGTAAAAAATGAAAAATTATCAGCTTCCGACCTGCTGAAAAGAATGAAACACCTGCGGCAACGTTCAGTATGGATTGTGATTTCCTATTTGCTAGCCGAAGAGATCATCTTCGCAAATGCAGACAATATTCTTGCGGTGAATGCAAAGGCAAAAAAGAATTAGGATCACCACATTAAAACCAGCTTTTTCTCCTCGTGGTACTTCTCCCGCCCATACCCAGAGCCCCCAGCAAAGAGCGCACAATACCATTACCCGCGGTACGAACCATGCTTTTTACAATAGTATTATTAGCGATCTTTTCAAATGCTGTAGGTTCAGGCTTTACCGCCTTAGTTTTCTTTGCAGCAGCCACAACCATTCCTTTTTCCTCTGCTTCCTTTAATTTTTCATTAAGCATTTCATAGGCGCTGTCGCTGTCTACCTCTTCGTTATACTTTGCTACAAGCCTGCTTTTAGAATTGATCGTATTTACTTCATCGTCGGATAAAACATCCATTCTGCTCCGCGGGCTGCAAAGCATCGTATGTGCCAGAGGCGAAGGAATACCTTTTTCATTTAATATCGTAACAAGTGCCTCGCCTATACCCAATTGGGTGATCAGATCTTCTGTTTTGTAAAAAGATGTTTCAGGATAATTATCTGCAGTTTGCTTGATCGTTTTTCTGTCTGCTGCTGTGAATGCCCTCAGTGCATGCTGTATTTTTAGGCCAAGCTGTCCGAGAACAGATGCCGGGATGTCCATCGGATTCTGGGTACAGAAAAAAACACCAATACCCTTGGAACGGATCAGCTTAATTATGGTTTCAATTTGTTGTACCAACGCAGTACT
>JBGTJG010000059.1:0-2338 GCA_041745235.1 Ferruginibacter sp.
ATACATGGCCTTTGAGCAAGAGCATGAAAGAGAGCCGAGCACCGAGGAACTGGCAGACATTCTCGAAATGAGCGAAACAGAGATCAACAATATTTTTCAGAGTAACACAAGGCATACTTCATTAGATGCTCCTGTACATGAAGCAGAAGATGTAGCTATGGGTGACTTGCTTAAAGGCGGTTCTGAAACGGATGAAGATGTAATGCATGATTCGCTAAAAAATGAAATCCGCAGGGTGCTTAAATCATTGAGTCCGCGGGAAGCAGAGATAGTAAATGCCTATTTCGGCCTTGATGGCGAGAATGGCGTTACCATTGAACAGATCGGGCATAAGTATGATCTTACAAAAGAACGCATTCGCCAGATAAAAGAAAGGGCTATTAAACGTTTGCAAAAAGCAAGATACAGCGGAGCACTTAAGGCCTATCTTGGATAGTCACATGCTGAGTTGATATTATTTGAGCTTTCTTTATAAGAAGGCTTTTTTTTGCAAATTACTCATGTAACTATTTTGTCTTATGGAATTTGGGGCAGCCGCGCAATCTGCATAAACCTCGCCATGTAATACTTACCCGAATCTGAAACTGTTAAGTCATATGCTTTTGCGGAAGTGGAATGTATAAACTTCAACACACCGCGATTTGTGGAAAACACAATTCCAATATGCCCATTACCCCCCGGTGCTATTCTCAGTTCCTTTAAATAATTTTAAAGCGGTATATGAAGTGCCACCAAAGTGCCTTGTCCCGGTGAACTTTTAAAATCTATCGTACCCTTAAGGTATTCAATTCTTGTCCGGATATTTTTAAGACCGATTCCTTCCTGCAACGAAGAATACTTCATGTCAAAACCTTTTCCGTTATCCTCAACTGTAGCTGATATTTCTTTATCATCTTTTATGAGCGATATATCTACCACTGTTGCACCGGCATGTTTGATCACATTATTGACACATTCCTGTATTACACGATACAATACGGTTTCAATATTGGAATTAAAACTTTCATCGAAGCCTTCACTGTAAAAATGCACTTTCAGAGAAGACTCATCCAGCTTGCCGGTAAATTCCCTTATGGCCGCAGCGAGGTTATTTTTAAGCAGTGCATTAGGCATCATATTATGCGAAACCGCCCGCACTTCTTTGCATCCCGCATCTACAAGCGAGATAATTTTTTCAAATGATCTTTTTTGTTCCGCCGATGTAAAGGATACCTGATGTTCATATGCGGACAGATTCATTTTAGCAGCACTCATGATCTGACCTACACCATCATGCAGATCGGATGCGATGCGACTTCTTTCGGCTTCTTCTGCCTCTATTACAGCAATTGAAGCCAACTCCTGTTGTTTCAGAATATCTGCCTGTATTTTGGCCTGTTGCCGCAATTTTCCACGCCGGTATTGAGTATACACGAGCAAGGAAACCAGTAACACAAGAATAACTGCGGCGATCATCATGATGTTTCGCAAAGCAATCTGTGTTTGCTGTTCTTTTATTTTACTTTCTTTTTTTTCCGTTTCGTAGCGTGTATTTAATTCTTCAATTTGTTTGGATTTTTGAATATTAAAAAGGCTGTCCTGCAATGCCGTTTTTTTCTGATGAAACCGGAGCGCAATTTCAAAATTGCCCTGCTTTTCGGCCAACACTGCAAGCAATTCGTAATTCCTGCTTTTCAGTTCCGGGTAACCCATTTTATCTGCGATCCCGTTACTGGAGTCAATGTATGCCTGTGCTTGCCCGTATTTATTTGCAGAAAGATAATTACTGCCCAGATCGGTATAATTTAAAGCAAGTTGAAAATTGTCTTTTATTTTTTTGCGGAGTGACAATGATTGCGTGAGATATTCTTCGGCCTCCGGGAATTTGTTCTGTAAGGTATAAACACCTGCGAGATTACTCAATGCATAGCTGATACCCGTACTGTTGTTAAGTCGTTTATTGATTTCAAGAGAAGCACGGTATCTGTCTGCAGCTTTATTGTATTCACCTCCGTATTCAAACACAACACCTGACTCATTATAGATCGTTGCCATGCCGGACGAATCATTCAATGATCTGAAAATTGCCATAGCCTTATCGTAATTAGCCAGGGAGCGGGGAAGGTCGCGTGTTTTGCGATAAAGCTTTGCCAGGCCATTATAAGTATTTGCTAGCCCGGATCTGTCGGGTGTGTTCTCCAGCACAATTATTGAAGCATAAAAAAGACGAGCTGCAGCATCGTAGTTGCCTTTAAAATAATAGGCCTGTGCTGTTTGTTTCATCAGGCCCCCGGCAGCTACAGAATCGCCGGTTTTTCTGGCAAGCTGAAGGCCTTCGCTGCTTATTTTTATGACCTCG
>JBGTJG010000060.1:0-3807 GCA_041745235.1 Ferruginibacter sp.
GTTAGGAACGAATATTTTACCTGGGACTTCAACGCCAATTACTCGAAATACAATAATACAATTGAAGAGTTGCCTTCCGGTTTAAGCCGTATAGAACTGGCAAATGCAAGCGGGGCTGTACGTTTAGTAGCAGAAAAAGGACAAACTTATCCTTCATTTTTTGGAACTGCACACCTGAGAGATCCAAAATCAGGTCAAATAGTTTTAAATGCTACCACCGGTGTTCCCCTGGTTAATCCGGTACAGCAAATTTTGGGTACTCCTAATCCTGATTTTGAGATTAATTTTATCAACTCCCTCCGTTACAAAACCATTACTTTAAGCGCCCAGGTAGATTGGAGAAGCGGCGGATTGTTTTTCTCACAATTGCAGGCAGAATCCCGAACCCGCGGACTATCTGCTGAAACCCTTGACAGGGAAATTAAACAAGTAATACCTGGAATGAAGGGCAGACTAGTTAATGGAGCCCTGGTAGTGGAAGGAGATAATGATGTGGCAATTTTCAAAACAAATCCCTATTGGGCTGCGGTAAACAACATAGCAGAAGCTAACCTGGATAATGCATCGTTCGTACGTTTACGGGAAGTAAGCCTTAATTACGATTTGCCTGGTAAAGTAATAAGTAAGCTTAAAATAGGAGGCGCCAGTATTTTTTTAACGGGCCGTAACTTGTTTTTAAGCACAAAGACTTTTGTTGACCCGGAGTTAAATATGACCAACCTTTCGGGTGCAAGCACAGGCAACTCGGTAGGTATTGAATGGTATCAGCAACCACAAACCCGAAGCCTTGGCGGAGGTATCAGATTTAGATTTTAATCTTCTTCACTTATCAACTTGATTACAATGAAAAAAATACAAAATATTACCGTAATTATATTTCTTTTCTTAGCCTCATGCTCAAAAGACACACTGAATGAGATTGATACCAATCCAAACATTATAACAGATGCTCCCTTAAATACCCTTTTGCCTGCGGCTCAAATGACGGTAGCGCAACGAGTGGTAGCAAGTCTCTCTGCTACAAGCGGATATATCTCTGAGCATACTAATTTTACCGGGATAAATACAGCGACAAATTTACGCGTAGATGGCGGAAATCACTGGACGAGTGGCTTTCAGGCTATTCGCTATTTTAATGATATTAAAGCAAAAGCAGACAACCAGCAACGTGTTGGGTATGCCGCCATTGCCGATATCATGACGGCATACACATTGTCACTTTTGGTAGATGTTTATGGTGATATCCCTTACAGTGAGGCCGTCCAGGAGAGTATCATCCAGCCAAAGTTTGACAGGGCACAGGATTTGTACCTTGAAATGCAAAGGCTGCTGGATGCAGGAATTCAAAAATGCGACCAGGCCACTACTGCCGCTACCCGCCCAGGCAAAGACGATATGATTTTTCAGGGAAATATGACGCTCTGGAAAAAAACTGCCTGGGGTTTAAAGGCTCGTTTACTCAATCGGTTAAGCAATGTTAATGCCGCGGGAAGTGCCCAACAAATATTAGCGGCTATCAATAACTCCTTTGCTCCTTCTGAAGGCTTTATCGTAACAGGCTATCAGAGTAATCCGGAAAACGCCAATCCTATAGCAAACAGTTTTATGAATGCCTCCACCATTGTGATTGCCGATGGTATTGTAACTGCTATGAAATATTTTTTAGCGCCAAACGAAGACGTACTGGCAGATCCGAGAGCTAATATCTGGTTTACTAAAATCGGAGGCAAAGTAGTGACACCCCCTACCAGCAGGGCAAATACGGATGTTACTTTAAATGGTACACTTTATTCTAAACCACTGTATTTGCAAAATCGAAATTCTCCATTGCCATTACTTACCTATACTGAGTTAAAGTTTATTGAAGCAGAAGTTCAATTTGGTTTGGGAGATAAAGCAAAAGCCTATGCTGCCTATGATGCTGCTGTCCGCTCGGCATTGGCCCAGTCAGCAATTTTCAACCCAGCCGCAGCACTCAGTCCGGCACAAATCAGCACCTATCTTGCACGGCCAAAAGTGCTCCCAGGCGCCGACAACCTGACTTTGAAAGACATTATCACTCAGAAGTACATTTTCTTATTTATATTCCAAAGCCAGGAAGCTTTTAATGATGTACGCCGGACTGGATTGATTACCCTCAACGACCCTGACGGTACGGCCAAACGTCTTCCTTATCCCACAGATGAAATTACCCGAAACGTGAATGCACCACAAGTTTCCGACTTTAATACGGTGTATAATACTGCTGCCCGTTTATTTTGGGCAAAACTGTAAACTTAATGATGAATGATAATGTGAGCTGTATTTCAATACATAAAAATTTATAAGCAACCTGAATGGGCAATTTGTCCAGGTACAAACGGCGACGTACTCCGTATAGAAATCCCTTTCTCTCTTTTTAAACATGGCAATTAAAATATGAAAAATATTAGAGGCTCAACTGATACCGGAAGACGGGGATTTATGAAAATGCTTAGTACGCTGGGCGTTAGTTTAGGTTTGGCAACGTTTGCATTTTCACAAAATAAATCTGCCGGCAGGCAAACAGAAAATGCAGGGAAAAGAAATGGTGCAGATAGTAAAGGGCGGTATTTTAATGTTAAAGACTTTGGAGCATCTGGTGGCGGAAATGTAAAAGATATTGTTGCAATTAAGGCAGCAGTGAAAAAATGCAAAGAAAATGGTGGCGGAACTATATATTTTCCTCCTGGCAATTATGTGTCCGGTACTATCTGGTTTCATGATAATATGACTGTGCATCTTGATACCGGAGCAGTAATATTAGAAAGCTTTATTGAGGGAATGGAAAAAATTGATTCATTTCGCCCTCATTTATTTTGTGCTAATGGCGCTAATAACATTGCCCTTACCGGATTGGGCTCTGCCAGGGGACAGGGGGTAAAGATGACCCATAATAGTTTGCAAAAAGAAAGGGGATTTAGAAGCGGCATCTTATTTTTTCAAAATTGTAAAAACGTAAAAATACGAGATGTAAATATATATGACAGTGACTCATGGACTGTGCATTTAAGAGGATGTGAGCAAGTGTTTATAGATTCAATCTCCATAAAAAACGACAAAGAAAGAAAAACAAGTAATGACGGCATTGATATTAATTCATGTAAATATGTGCATATTTCAAACTGTCATATTGTTACAAGCGATGACTGTATCGTTCTAAAAACAAAAAAGCTTGATTTCCCTGATTGTGAGAATATTGTGGTTAATAACTGTACTTTGGCGACACTGTGCAGTGCAATAAAAATAGGAAGCGAAACGCATCGTAATTTCCGGGATATCTTTTTCTCCAACTGTGTTATTAAAGATACTTCACAGGGAATATCTATTTATTTGGTAGATGGAGGAACGATTGAAAGAGCTACTTTTTCCAATATAAATATTCAGAATTTAGGGGAACAATTGCGAATTCCTGTCTATCCTGTTTTGTTTCATGTTTCACAAAGAAATCCTGCGTCCCCAATCGGACGCATTCGGGATCTAACGATGAATGATATTCAAATCAAAAGCAATTACGGTATAGTAATTCAGGGAACTGAAAAATCGAATATAGAAAACCTCAAAATTCAAAACATCAACTTTAGGGTTGATGATAATTTAAAATTTATTCCCAGAAGAATGAACTATAAATTTGGGCCGAAATTTGGCGCAGAACAAATGAATGAGAATGAATACAACAATAACAACTATCATCCGGCTTACATAAATGTTAGCCATGTTACCGATCTTGCTATTGAGAATGTAAGAATTTATATGACAGAAAAAGCTGAAACCAATAATGAGCGGGCA
>JBGTJG010000061.1:0-9978 GCA_041745235.1 Ferruginibacter sp.
CTTTGTCCCTTGGGTACTCATGGTGGTTACCATGCATCACATAATTCAATCGTTTGCCCTGTTCAGTGGTCGGATGGTGGTGAAATGCAAAACGATGTAGGACATATTCCATAAAGGTCCAGAAGAAAATACCGCCTACAAATACCAGGAATACAGTAAGCCCGGAAATGTATAGTTGTGTTACAGAATAATAAGGGAGAAATACTAACACCGGCAAATACATTCCCCAGATAACCAACGGATGTGTTTTTGTAAGGTACTCGAGATATCCGTTGCGGAAAATCTGTGCCTGCCCCTTGTTATGTATTTTTTGAAAGTCCATTAATCAGTATTGAAATGCAAATATACAAATTCCATTATTTTTGCCCTGCTGAGCTAATCTATTTAACTTATTTTAACATTGGCTCATACCACTTCAAAATATTTATCATATTCCTGATCATATTGCAAAAAAGGCTCCATGAAATTAATTACCTATCTCAAAAATGAAAATGAACAGCTTGCTCTCCTTATAAACGGAAAATTATACGACACGGATACATTGCACCCGGATCTGCCGATAAGCATGTCCATGTTCCTGAATTATTGGGAAGATGTATTTCCGCTTGCGCAGGCTGCGGAAAGACGAATAAAGGACGGCCTGATGGAAAACAAGCGAACAACTGACCTCGAAGAAGCAGACATCATTGCCCCCGTACCCCACCCGACCAGTTGCCGGGATGGTTATGCTTTTCGCCAGCATGTAGCGGCTGCGAGACGTAACCGAAAAGTGGATATGATACCTGAATTTGATCAGTATCCCATTTTCTATTTTACCAATCACAACAGCATTCAGGGCCCGGGAGAAGTGCATTGCATGCCCGATCATTTTGAGAAATTGGATTTTGAATTGGAAGCCGCTATAGTAGTGTGCAAGCACGGAAAAAATATAAAAGCAGCAGAGGCTGATGAATATATAGCAGGCCTTATGATCATGAATGATATCAGTGCCCGCCGTTTGCAGATGGAAGAAATGCTTTTAAATCTTGGCCCGGCAAAAGGAAAAGATTTTTCTACGGCAATAGGACCAATGCTGGTTACGCTTGATGAACTTGAACAATACGAAGTACCCTGTAAAGAAGGACACACCGGTAAGAGCTGGAACATGAATATGAATTGTAAAGTGAACGGCATTGAAGTAAGCAGGGGCAACCTAGCAGATATGGACTGGACGTTTGCAGAACTATTGGAGCGTTGTGCGTATGGCGTAGACATTTTTGCCGGGGATGTTATTGGCAGCGGTACGGTAGGCACAGGCTGTTTCCTGGAACTCAACGGCACCGGAAAATTAAATGATCCTGAGTATAAAGAACAATGGTTACAGAACGGAGATGTGGTAGATATGGAAATTGATGGCCTTGGCAAACTAACCAATACGATCGTTGCCGAAGAGAGTGATTTTTCATTGTTCGATTTAAAAAAAGGCGTATCAGTTGAGAAATAAAATAAAATTATGCTTACTCTTAATCTGAAAGACCTCTCCCCCGCCGATACACAAAACTATCTGCAACACGCAATAGCCCCACGGCCTATTTGTTTTGCATCTACAATGGATAATGCAGGGAATGTGAACCTCTCGCCATTCAGTTTTTTCAATCTGTTTTCTTCTAATCCGCCGATACTTATTTTCTCTCCCGCAAGAAGGGTAAGAGATAATACGACTAAACATACTTTAGAAAATGTACAGGAGGTTCCGGAAGTTGTCATCAATATTGTAGATCATGAAATGGTGCAGCAAACGTCACTTGCCAGCTGTGAGTTCCCGAAAGGTGATAATGAGTTTTTGAGAGCGGGTTTTACTGAACAAAAAGCAACGCTCGTAAGGCCGCCGATGGTAAAGGAAAGCAAGATAAAGCTGGAGTGTAAGGTTATTGAGGTAAAACCCCTGGGTACAGAAGGGGGTGCGGGCAATCTTGTAATATGCGAAGTGCTTTGTATGCACATTGATGAAGGTATACTGGATGAGAACAACAAAATTGATCAGACTAAAATAAACCATGTAGCTCGTCTTGGGGGAGATTGGTATTGTCGCGTAGATGAAACAAACCTTTTTAAGGTAGCTAAGCCAAATATTAAGCTCGGGATAGGAATTGATGCGTTGCCTGCGAGCATACGCACCAGTAAGATCCTTTCCGGCAATCACCTGGGGCAACTTGCCAATGTACATGATTTGCCTATTGTAGATCCTGCATTTGAGCATGAAAAGCTTAAACAGATCGTTCTGTATTATAACCTTGACCCACAGGAAATGGAAACAGAAACGCATCGGCTGGCGGCATCGTTACTGCATGAATCAGATACAGATGCAGCATGGCAGGTATTGCTTGCGAATGATGTGATTTGATTAACCGCGGAAACGCAAAGACGCTAAACGGGTTATTGTTTAGCGTCTTGAAAAAAATATTTTCAACTGATTATCTGTAAGCTCCACCAAAAACCTTTCTGAGCAGATCGCTGGTTCTTGCGGCAAAATTGGTTCTTATGTTCCTTTCCTCCTGAGCTATCAGATTAAACAAAGCATCTGTAGCCTTCATCGTTACATAACTTGTAAGATCCGGATTAAGCTTTTTAAAAGTAGTAGGAAAGCTGTTGTATTTATTTACCATGTCACCATAATACTTGGTAGCATCTACTTTCTGTAAAGAAGATTGGATAACGGGTGCAAAAGCAGCCATCAGTTGATTGGTCGTTTTTACACGGAAAAAATGCGTAGCGCTGGTATCACCGTTCCTTATCAGGCCTATTGCATCACTGAGTGTCATGTTTCTGATCGCATCTACAAAGATTGGTTTTGCATAACCGGCTGCATCTTCCGCCCCGCGGTTTATGGATAAAATAGCTTTATCTACCAGGCTGTTGAAGCCAAGGTCACGAAGGGTGTTCTCAATCTTACGAGCCTCGGGTGGAAGCAGCACTTTATAAAATTCATTTCTGAAAAAACCATCGGGCCTGTTCAATTGCAGTACTGATTTTGCAATCCCCTGTCCTAATGCTTCTTTAATACCGGAGGCAGCCTCCGCTTGGGAAATACCTGTGCCTGCGCCCACTGTACCTGCGCCGGCCGCGGTAGCCACTTGCTGTAGAGTTTCGCAGGAGGCAAGAGGGAGAGCTGCGATAAGGAGAATAAATAGTCTTTTCATCTTCTTTTTGATTTAAGGTCTTATGGGTTTTTGTTTTCTACGAGCAAGTTTGTTGCCGGTTCGTCTGACAACTGTTAAGAAAGGCCTTTTTAAATGGTGTTCAACGCTTTGAATCTTATTAACCGCAGAGAACAAGCGTACAAAGAATTTTCGCAGAGATTAGTTTTTACCTTTGCTGCCCAATATAGAACGTATGAGCGTACAACACCTTTCTGAACAGGAAATAATAAGAAGAGAAAAACTTACAGAACTGAATAAAGCAGGAATTGATGCATACCCTGCAGCATTGTACCCGGTAAACATTTCAGCAGCAGAAATAAAAGAAAAATACAAAGGCGAAGAGAACAAAGCAGATTTTGCAGATGTGTGTGTGGCAGGCCGCATCATGAGTGTGCGTGATATGGGCAAGGCCAATTTTGCGGTGCTTCAGGATGGCACAGGAAAAATTCAATTCTATATAAAGCAGGATGATATTTGCCCGGGAGATGATAAAAGCATGTATCAGAATGTCTGGAAAAAACTGATCGATATCGGTGATATCATTGGCATAAATGGATACGTGTTCACTACGAAGACAGGCGAAACATCTGTACATGTACGAGAATTTACCATATTAAGCAAAGCTCTTCGCCCGTTACCCATAGTAAAGGAAAAGGACGGCGAAGCATTTGATGAAGTGACCGACCCGGAATTTCGCTACAGGCAGCGCTATGCTGACCTTATTGTAAACCCCGGTGTGAAAGAAGTATTCATCAAGCGGACCAAAATGATGAATGCCATCCGCGAATTTTTAAATAACCACGGGGCATTGGAAGTGGATACGCCGGTGCTGCAAAGCATCCCGGGAGGGGCTGCTGCAAGGCCATTCAGCACACACCATAATGCACTGGATGTGCCCATGTATATGCGCATTGCCAATGAGCTGTATCTGAAAAGACTTATCGTGGGTGGGTTTGAATGGGTATATGAATTCAGCCGCAACTTTCGTAATGAAGGAATGGACAGAACGCACAACCCGGAATTTACTGTCCTGGAGTTTTACACTGCCTATAAAGATTATGAGTGGATGATGGATACAACAGAGCAGTTGCTGGAAAAAACAGCCATTGCAACCAACGGTACTGACATTGTACAATCAGGAGAAAATGAGATCAGCTTTGCTGCGCCCTACAAGCGCATCAGCATGTACGATGCTATTAAAGAACATACAGGGTTTGATATTAGTGAAATGAATGAGGATGGCATACGGGATGTTTGCAATAGCCTAAACATACATGCAGATGCAAAATGGGGCAAGGGAAAACTAATAGATGAGATCTTCGGCGGCAAATGTGAGAAGCATTACATACAACCTACATTCATTACAGACTACCCGGTAGAAATGAGCCCGCTCACCAAAAAACACCGCAGCAAGCCGGGATTGGTAGAACGATTTGAACTGATGATAAACGGAAAAGAAATTGCCAATGCCTACAGTGAGCTGAATGACCCGCTTGAACAAAGAGAACGATTTGAAGAACAGATAAAACTGATGGAACGGGGGGATGATGAAGCCATGTTCATAGACCATGATTTCCTGCGTGCCTTGGAATACGGGATGCCGCCTACAAGCGGGATCGGCTTTGGCATAGACAGGTTGTGCATGTTGCTAACGGGGCAGGTTTCTATACAGGATGTATTATTATTTCCGATGATGCGCCCGGAGCGGGTTGATTAAAAAAAATCATGTAATTTCATTCAAAGGAATATTCATGACGCCTGATACAAAAATTAAGGAGGAAGTAAGCAAATATTTGGAGAATGCTGATGACCGCATTTTGAAAATAGTACACGCAATCCTTAAGGCAGATTCGGATCATGATTTTTGGGATGATCTTCCTTCAGTTGTTAGGGAAGATATTGATAATTCTCTGTTACAATCTGCCGCCGGGCAGGGCATAAAGCATGAAGAAGTAATGGCAAAGTACAAGTAATGAATTACGATGTTATATGGATGCCGCAGGCGGAAAAAAGATTTGATGAGATTATTTTATACCTGCAACATAATTGGGGCCAAATAGTTGTTGATCAATTTATTGCAAGCTGAATCGCATAATTCTGATCATCAGTGAAAGACCGAAGATATTTCGCAGATCAGCAAAGAAAAATATTCATCAAGTACTTATAACAAAGCATAATTTACTTTTTTACAGGATCACAGATCAAAAGATAGAATTACTCACTTTTTTTGATACAAGGCAAAATCCTTCCAAAAAACAATTCTAACATAAATGTTCAGTAAAACACAATATCTATTTCCAATCTACCAATAAACCATCTGCATGAAACGAATTCTCCTTTCGGTCTTTAAATTAATGTTGCTTGTTCTTTTCCCGGGTTTGCTTTTTGCACAGCAAAAAGACGATCACCAAATACTCCTGCGCTCCGGGAAATTTACGCCTCCCGCTAATGCCGGCAACAATGTACAAGCCTCAGCTGTATTGAGCAAAGGCCTGTATAACACTAAACATTATGTAACCATACAATTCAATACCCTACCTGATGAGAACCGCAAGAAGGAAATAAGTGCAGCAGGAATTGAACTGATCGATTACATCCCGAACCTGGCTTATACAGCTGTTATAAATGAAGGTCTCAATGTAAGCAGGCTCTCAGCACTTAACGTGAGGGCTCTTTTTAAGTTTACACCCGAACAGAAGACCATTCCTGCGTTGTTAAAAGGAAACATCCCCGCACATGCGATAAAAGCACCGGGTTTAGTGGATGTAAATGTGGTCACTTACGAGAAGTTACCTGTACAGGATATTCAGGCTGCATTTACTGCTTTAAAAGTCATTGTTTTAGAAGATGCGCAATCCTTCAGGCGTTTTACCGTTCGCATTCCTCAGCATAATTTAAAACAACTGGTGGCACTTGCTTTCGTGCAGTGGGTTGAATTTATTGATCCGCCAAACACATTGGAGAATACTCCGGGCAGAACATTACACCGTGTAAATATTCTCAATGACGGCGTAAGAAACCTAAAAGGTGATGGCATAAACATAGGCATTTGGGACGGCGGCGCAATAAGTCCCCACTTGGATTTCAGTCCGGCAGGGAGGGTAACACAGGTGGAATTGGGAGCAGCATCAGACCACTCCACACACTGTTCAGGAACGATACTTGGCCGTGGCCTCAGAAACCCTTTGGCAAAAGGCATGGCGCCCAATGCAAAATTATATTCTTACAACTTCAATGGAAATATACAGACAGAAATGGCTGCAGGTATTCCCTTGTATAATTTAGCAGTGAGCAGCCACTCTTACGGGAGCACGCAAACCTGCGGGGTAACCGGTGCAGGAGTTGCCTACAGTAATACCAGCAGGGAAACAGATCTTAATCTTAATAATTTTCCTTTTCATTTGCATTGTCATTCGGCGGGAAATTCTCAGACCGCTTGTGCAGGCGGCTGGTCTACTATAACCGGCAGCGGGAAAACAGCAAAAAATAATATCCTTGTAGCTAATATTACCTCTGCAGAAGTTATCTCAGGCAGCAGCAGTTTTGGCCCCGTGCACGATGGCAGGGTAAAACCGGAGATAAGTGCGATGGGTACGAATGTTTATTCCACTGTATCTGCGCCGTTGAATTACGATACTTATTCCGGCACTTCTATGGCTACGCCGGGTGTTTCCGGTACGGTAGCATTATTGGTGCAGCGCTATAAGCAACTGAATGCAGGAGCGCTGCCGCCATCTACGCTTATAAAAAATGTAATTCTTAATACAGCAAATGACCTGGGCAATGCGGGGCCGGATTATAAATTCGGTTACGGCCGCATTAATGCTTTGCAGGCGGTAAAAATATTAGAACCAAGTGTGCGTTATGTACTCAGCACTGCTACTACAGGTACTACAAATGATCTTCCTCTCGCCGTACCTGCAGGTGCTGCACGCCTGAGGGTAATGCTAACGTGGAATGATCCCGCAGCTGCAGCAAATTCAAACCCTGCCCTGGTAAACAACCTTAATCTTTCTGTTATAAACGGCGCCACCACTACCCTTCCGTGGATCTTGGATAAGGATAACCCGGCTACACCGGCAGTACGTGCAGTAGACAACGTGAGTAATATAGAACAGGTAACAATAGATAACCCGGCAGCAGGACCTTACACAATGCGGGTAAACGGCTTAGCAGTACCCACGGGTGCCAACCAACCTTATGCACTTACCTGGAGTGTGGAAATGCCTTATATAGAAGTGATCTATCCGAACGGCGGAGAATCATTTAACCCATCTTCCAATGAAGTGATCACGTGGGATAATGCAGGAATAACGGGTACGCAAACGATTGAATATTCGCTTAATGGCGGCGGCACATGGACACTATTGAGCTCGTCTGTGGCAGCTAATACAAAAAGATTTACTTTTTCCGTACCGGGCGCCAATACATCTACAGCATTGGTAAGGATATCTGCCGGCAGCATCACCGATGTAAGTGATGCTACTTTTAAAATAATGGGTACGGTTACCGGCTTTGGTACTACTCCCGTAGCAGGTTGCTCCTCAGGTAAAGTAAACTTTACCTGGAATGCAGTGCCAAATGCCACACATTATGATCTCTACCAATTAGATGCTGCAACCGGGGAATATGTAGTACTGAGTTTACATGTGACAGCTACTACTTACATGGCATCCGGATTAACACCAGGTGCAAGCATGTGGTTTACCATAGTAGCAAAAAACAATATAACGGGTGCTATCAGTGAGCGGGCAGTAGCAGTAAACGGCACTGTTTCTTCGGGCGGCGGTGGCCTCGGAGCGGTAGGAAGCATTAGCGGACAGACCAACATTTGCGGCAATCCTACATCGATCATTTACACCATACCGGCAGTAACCGGAGCTACAACTTATACGTGGACTATACCATCGGGCGCAGTAATTACCGGCGGGCAAGGAACAACATCTATCACGGTGAGCTATCCGGGCGGCAGCACAAACGGAAATGTTGCCGTGTTTGCCGGAAACGGCAGCTGCCAGACCGCACCGACGTCATTGGCCATTACGGTAGGAGGAGGAGTAACTGCCCCACTAACCGGCGGTGATCAGTCACAAACCGTTTGCCCCGGCGGAACCATCTCTACGCTTACGGCTACAGCTTCAGTACCTGCAGGACATACAATAGTGTGGTATGCTGCGGCAACAGGCGGAACACCTATAGCGAGCCCAACACAAAGCACAACAGGCACTGTTACCTATTATGCGGCATCACGCAATACTTCATCAGGATGTGAGAGTGCAACAAGAACAGCAGTTGTACTCACCATCACTTCGGTACCTGCTGCAAGTGCAACAGCAGGCGGAGCAGTAACTTTTTGCCAGGGAGCAAATGTGGTGCTTACGGCAGGTGCGGGCAGCAGTTATACCTGGAACAAAGACGGCATTGCAATAAGCGGAGCAAGTACGCAAACTTATACAGCTACGGCATCAGGCTCTTATACGGTAACGGTAACTACAGGCACGTGCACGAGCACATCTGCACCGATAGTTGTAACCGCAAATGTTTCGCCTGCAGCAGTCGTAACAGCATCCGGCGCAACAGCCATTTGCAGCGGCGGAAATGCAGTTCTCACCGCTTCTGCAGGAAGTACTTGGTTGTGGAGCAACGGAGCTACTACGCAAAGCATTACCGCAACAACAGCGGGTAATTATTCAGTGACCATCACAAATGCAAACGGGTGTACGGCTGTTTCTTCTGCTACGGCAGTAACCGTGAGCCCGAGCCTTAATGCAACAATAACCGCAGCACCTCACCGTAACCTGTTCCCCGGATTGGTAACTACGCTTACTGCGAATGTGAACCCGCCGGGCAATTATAATTATGTATGGTTTAAGAACGGTGTGCCTGTAGCAGGTGCAGCCTCCTCTACCCTTGCGGGCATAGACCACAGCGACCTGGGCAGCTATACGGTAACGGTAACAAATGCTACGGGCATGGCCTGCAGCAACACTTCACCGGCATTTACAGTAGCTGATTCTGCCACGGCAAAACTGTTTATTTACCCGAGCCCGAACAGGGGAACATTTAGTGTGGTGTATTATGCGCCTGCGCCGGATACAAAATATACGCTGAGCATTTATGATGGGAAAGGTGCCCGTACATATGTGCGTACCTATACCCTAAGCAGCGCTTACCAGCAGATGAATGTAGATATGCAGCACAACGGCAAAGGTGTATACCGCGTAGCTTTGTCTGATAAAACAGGAAAGGCTGTGGCAGTAGGATCTGTGGTGATAGAATAGAAAGGTTATATGGTTATATAGTTAAAAAGGTTATCCGCAGTGGTAACCTTTTTTATCAAGCAGAGATGACGGATTACAGGGCAGAGATGACAGATGACGGATGACAGATGACAGAGTGGGATAAGGGATGACCGGTATTTTTATTTATATTTTTTCTCAATTATGTATATGGTGTTGGTAAAAATCTATAGACTCCTATTTTACAGAAATGTGCCGGGGTGGGGGAGGAGTTTATAAAATTTACGGAATTTTTTATGCCGAATTTGTCGTAACATTTAAGTGAAAAAAGCGAATGATGAACGGAGGATGAACGGACATTGAACGGCTTTTGTTAGAATGATCATACAAGGCTGCAGGTAGGGACAGGGACCCGTGTGGGAAGGTATATAAAGGCTGGTGAGGAATCGTCGGGAGACTGTCGGGGAGTTGATGAGGAGTAAGGTGGGGCTGGGTTAGTATATCTTATGCTGTAATGGCTCTCTGCACTCGTAAATGACTTTTAAAGAATCTATGCGTAT
>JBGTJG010000062.1:0-8781 GCA_041745235.1 Ferruginibacter sp.
CAGAAAACGGCCGCAGGATTTTCGGATTGGAACTACCTGTTATTGCAGAAGGTGAGCCGGCTTGCCTTACCATCTTTGACCCTGCAGGTAAGAATGTTTTCCATGAAAAAGACATACTGTCGAAATCTAAAAACTCCGCCTTTATCGGGCTCACTCTCAGAGGGAAAGTAATCGGAATTATTAATAAGAACCGTTCAGTTTTCAACCCGCTATGAAACAGCTCACTTCAAAATATATCGGTTTATTGGCCGGGGGCCTTATGGTGCTGGTGTCAGTTGTGCTCTATTACGGGCTCCACTTCCCGGAAACAGGAATAGTAAATTATTTCTGCTACGCCATCTTTACCGCCGCTATCATTCTCTCCCTGATAAGATTCAGAAATGTGCAGCAGGATGATAAATCATTTAAAGATTATTTTTCCGAAGGTTTTAAAACTTTTGTAATCATCGTTTTGATTATGGCAGTTTTTACCTTTATCTTTTACAAAATGAATCCTCTGATACTGGAAAACAAACTTGCCGAGATAAATAAATACAATTCACTGGATAAAAATAAAACACCCGGAGAGGTCATTGAAAACAGTAATCAGATCAGAAAGGTTTTCATTCCTATGACCGTGGCTACTACCACAATAATGTATTTGTTCCTGGGCGCTTTGATCACCGCTATCGGATCAGGTTTGCTGTCTAAAAGAAATAAGATATAAATGGATCTATCAATTGTAATACCTCTTTATAATGAAGATGAATCATTGCCCGAACTTACGGCATGGATAGAAAAAGTTATGGCTGCAAACAATTACAGTTATGAAGTTATTTACATCGATGATGGCAGCACCGATGATTCTTGGGCTGTAATAGAAGTTCTCCGTAGCCGGAACAGTCATATAAAAGGAATTAAATTCCAGCGCAATTACGGGAAGAGTGCTGCACTTAATGAAGGTTTTAAAGCCGCACAGGGAGATGTGGTAATTACTATGGATGCGGATATGCAGGATTCCCCTGATGAGATACCTGAACTGCGCCGCATGATATTGGAAGAAGGATATGATATTATAAGCGGCTGGAAAAAGAAACGATATGATAATACATTCTCAAAAAACATTCCTTCCAAACTTTTTAATGCAGCAGCACGCCGCAGCAGCGGTATAAAACTGCACGATTTCAACTGCGGATTAAAAGCGTACAAAAAGAAAGTAATAAAAAGCTTTGATGTGTACGGAGAGATGCACCGTTATATTCCGTTGCTTGCAAAGTGGGCAGGGTATAAAAAGATAGGAGAAAAAGTTGTAGAGCATCGGGCTCGCAAATATGGTGTTACAAAATTCGGTTGGGAAAGGTTTGTAAATGGCTTTCTCGATCTTGGCTCAATTATGTTTGTAGGAAAATTCGGAAAAAGGCCTATGCACTTTTTCGGGTTGTGGGGTACGCTTACATTTTTTTTAGGTTTGATGATCTTTACGTATCTGACCATCTCAAAGATCTTTTTTGATGTAACCGGAATGACACAACGCCCCCTCTTCTTTTTTGCCTTGATTCTTATATTGATGGGTTCTCAATTATTTCTTGCGGGGTTCTTAGGGGAACTGATAGCGAGGTCATCACCTGATAAGAATCACTATCTGGTTGAGAAAAAATCAGGATTTTAATGGATTCACGGATTTGGCGGATGGAACGAAAAAGATAAATATGCTTTATCAGGAAGAAAAGACTAAAATTATTATCGGCTGTTTTTATGATGTGTATAATAGTTTAGGATTCGGATTTCTTGAAAAGGTTTATGAAAATTCATTACTCATTGAATTAAAAGCAAACGGGTTCAATTGTTTTGCTCAGGCCCCTGTTAATGTTTTCTATAAAAATGAAATAGTAGGTTCTTACTTTGCAGATCTCCTTATTGATAATGAAATCATCATTGAAGTAAAAGCGGGTAGCGGGGAAATATTAACCGCACACGAAAAACAATTATCCAACTACCTGAAAGCGACAGAGTTCGAACTTGGATTTGTGTTTCATTTCGGTGAAAAGCCAACATTTAAAAGGATCATATTTAATAACGAATATAAATGATCTGCATTTATCCGTTCAATTTGTCTTATCAGTGAATCCATCCAAAAAAATAATAATAATCGGCCCCGCACACCCCTTACGCGGTGGCGGGCTGGCTACTTTCAATGAAAGGCTGGCAAGGCAATTTATTAAACAAGGATTTGATACCACGATTTATACCTTTTCCCTTCAATACCCCGATCTTCTTTTTCCCGGTAAAACACAATTGTCAGATGAAGCTGCTCCTGTTGATCTGAACATTAAAGTCCGTATCAATTCTATGCTGCCTACCAACTGGTTGTCTGTTGGCTCCGAAATAAAAAAATTGCGCCCAGATATTATTGTTGTACGATACTGGTTGCCGTTCATGGGTCCTTGCCTCGGGACTATATTGCGTATTGCAAAAAAAAATGGTTATACAAAAGTTGTTTGCATAGCGGATAATATAATTCCTCATGAGAAAAGAGCCGGGGATGCAGCATTTACGAAATACTTTATAAAGCCGGTAGATTCTTTTATTGTGATGAGTGAGCAGGTGATGAAGGACCTGAAATCTTTTGACAGTCACAAACCGGCAGAGCTTGTTCTACACCCGTTATATGATAATTTCGGGAATAAGATCACAAAAGCAGAAGCACGCAGGACTCTTGACATAATGCCGGATGAAAATATTATTCTTTTCTTCGGGTTTATCAGGCATTACAAGGGTTTAGATATTTTGCTGGATGCAGTTGCATTATTAAAAAAACAACAGCCCTCATTCCCTTTAAAATTAATGATAGCAGGAGAGTTTTACGAAGACAGAAAAGCATTTGATGAACAGGTTAAAGAACTCGGGATTGCAGATCGACTTATTTTACATACCGATTTCATTCCTTCAAATGAGGTTAAAAATTATTTTTGTGCCGCAGATGCAGTAGTACAACCATACAGGAGTGCCACGCAAAGCGGTGTTACCCCCCTCGCCTATCATTTTGAGATACCAATGGTTGTAACCAATGTGGGCGGCCTGCCCGCTATGGTTCCTGATGAGAAGACCGGGTTAATTGCAGAACCCACATCACGGTCAATTGCAGAAAAGATCGAAGCATTTTTTGAAAAAGACTCTTCCATTTTCATTGAAAATATTAAAGTCGAAAAAAAGAAGTACAGTTGGGAAAAACTGGTTAATGCCATTACTAAGTAGTTCATTAATACCATTACAGTGTACTAAATAACTTTATGCTACCTCTAAATAAAATAAACAAAGACTGGACATTATTTCTTGACAGGGATGGTGTGATAAACCATGAAGGAATAGGAACATACATTAACCAATGGAGTGACTTCACATTTTACGACGGGGTCACAAAAGCATTTGAAATATTCTCCCGCAAATTTAAAAGGATCATTATTGTAACCAATCAGCGAGGCATAGGGAAAGGAATCACAAAAGAAAAGGAACTGCATATAATCCATGAGAACATGCAGCTTGAAATTAAAAGAAATAACGGCCGGGTAGATGCTGTTTATTATTGCCCCGATAATGATGATAACCATCCCCGTCGAAAACCAAATGCAGGCATGGGGCGTGATGCAGTAAATGACTTTCCTGACATTGATCTTTCTAAAGCCCTGATGATCGGTAATACCCTCAGTGATATGCATTTCGGGCGAAACTTAGGCATCTGCACTGTGTTTCTGACAACCACCAGACCGGAAACTGACTTATCAGATACTGCTATTGACGCCGTCTACCCTTCTTTGATCGCTTTCGCGAAGGAATTGGTTTAAGCTTTCGTTAAAGCTTGTTCGGATTCCTTCGGATTACCTGCCCTTCATGAATGATTTAATATATTTATAGAATGAAATCAATCGGGTTATTCTTATGTGTTTTATTATTGAATTATTCTTCACAGGCGCAGCGCATATCAGCAACGGATTATAAATTTCTTAAAAAGAAAGAAGACTCTCTCAAGGTTCAGTCATTTAAACTCGCACTCGGAAGGAATGCTTCGGATAGGTTTATTGCGGACAGTATTTTTACAAGATTGTTTGTAAGAGCACTCAAAACCAGGCACTCGTTTAATTACCCTTTCGATTCTATAATAAATGTCTCCAAGCTCTATGCTGCTGACAGTTCTTTCAGAATATATACCTGGCAGTTGATGATCAACGAAAATACTATTCGGCAGCACGGGGCTATTCAAATGAAAACAGAAGACGGTTCATTAAAACTGTACCCGCTCATTGACAGATCTGACATTACAACAAATGTGGCAGATACCATCGGGAATAATGAAGGATGGATGGGTGCTGTTTATTATAAGATCATTCAAAAAAGCCAGGGTGGCCAAACCTTCTATACCTTGTTGGGTTTCGATGAAAATAATATTCGCAGCGATAAAAAAGTAATGGACATTTTGCAATTTGTTAACGGTCGTCCTGTATTCGGGAACAAAATTTTTCTGCGGGAAAACAGTAATGTTTTTCAGAAGAATATGGCAAGATTTGTTTTAGAATATAAAAAGGAAGCTGCAGCCAGGCTTACATATGATCAGGAGTTGGATGCAATAGTTTTTGATGAGCTTGCTTCAGAAACGGGCGATGCAAAAAAGAAATGGACGCTTGTTCCTGATGGGGAATACGAAGGGTTTAAATGGATAAACGGGAAATGGGTGCATACTACAAATATATTCCGCGGCGCACCCCCTACACGCTACTCTGCTCCCGTACCTGTGAGAGATGCCAAAGGGAAAATTGACGAAACCAAACTTAAAGGTGGAGAGCCTGTTGTTCCCGCTTTTCCGCCAAACTGATTTCGGTTTACAATTTGCTTATTAACCTGAAAAAATAATGTCTGAAAATAATATAACAGAAATTGCCACCTTTGGCAACGGATGTTTCTGGTGCACAGAAGCAATATTTCAAAGAGTTAACGGGGTACTACTGGTAGAAAGTGGCTACAGCGGCGGAGATACTGACAATCCTACTTATAAAGATATTTGTACCGGTACTACCAATCATGCAGAATGCCTGAAGATCACCTACGATCCGACTGTTGTATCTTATGAAGATCTGCTTAAAGTATTTTGGGAAACCCATGACCCTACTACACCTAACCGCCAGGGGAATGACAGCGGCACGCAATACCGCAGCATCATCTTTTATCATGATGAAAAACAAAGGCAACTTGCACATGCTTTCAGGGATGAGCTTACAGAGAAAAAGAGCTTTAAGAATCCTATCGTAACGATGATAGAGCCTGCAGCTACTTTTTATAAAGCTGAAAGTTATCATCAGGATTACTACAACCAAAATGGCTCAGCCCCTTATTGTCAGTTCGTCGTAAAACCTAAGCTGGATAAATTCAGGAAATTATATACAACAGGTTAATCAGCCTCTCTTTATGAGTGGCATGGTGTCATTAACAGGTATAGACTTTTTTTGATGACATGAAATGCAGGTAACCGTCTCAGGAACGATTTTCTCTTTACTGAAGTTGAAGTATTTTTTATTGATGTCATTTGTCATACGCATCATATTCCGTGCTATTTCTTTTTCCGGTTTCACATCACTTGCATAATCGTAAGGTGTTCCTGTGGTTTTTTTCTTCTCATGACAGAAATTACAATTAACTCCCAGGGCAAAATTAAAATTGTCCATAATCTTATCCAGCTCGCGGTCGCTGATATTTTTAGGAAGCACTTTAAGATTTTTAAAATGTCCGGGTTCATTCTCACCGGGCAACACAGCGGCAAAAGCAGTAACAATAAACACGAGTGAGCATATAACGATCAGTAAAGACCGGGGTTGTTTTTTCATATCAGTTACGAAGTTATTAATCTTTCTTAACCCGGCGGAGTTCCAGCATGTTAAGATTATTCGGTGAAAAGTTCCTGATATTTTTATGCACTAAGTGGATCACCATGTCATACCAAAGCGGTACTACCGGTGCTTCGGTAATGATGATCCGATCCATTTTCCGATACAATTCATAGCGTGCCGAATCATTTGTTTCAGCAAGTGCCTGTTCATACAAAGCGTCATAGACGGCGTTCTTAAAACGGGTGTAATTCGGCGGTGCAGGATTTTTGCTGTAGAAAACACTCAGGTAATTTTCAGCATCCGGGTAATCTGCTATCCAGCTGCCGCGAAAAAACAGTGCCTGGGATTTGGATGTCTGTTCCAGCAACAGGCTTTTCTGTACCACCTCTACCTTAACATTTATTCCCGCTTGCTTCAGTTCATTGGCCACATATCCTGCAAGGTTTGCATAGATGGGAATTGTAAGAAGCTTTATTTCAGGGAAGTTCTTACCATCCGAGTAACCTGCTTCCGCAATGAGGGATCTTGCTTTAATAGGATCGTATCTGTAGCCATGCACGGTTTCGGCGTTATAAGAAGGTAGCCCTTTGGGTATAAATCCGCTCTCGGCCTGCGTACCTATGGAGTTACGCATATAAAGCATCATTTTTCTTCGGTCAATCGCATAATTTATCGCCTGACGTATTTGAATTTGTTTTAACGGAGAATTTTTAAGCAAAATATTTGCAGTGTCTGCGAGGATGCCGAAATATTCAATGTTCAGATAAGGATTTTTATGCAGCTTAATTTTGTCCTGCCATTCGTGCTTCAGGTTACCTGTTTTAGTAAGCACTTCGTCCTTAAAAGACGGATCAATATCATTTATGAAATCAAGTCGTTTTTGCTGAAACTCCAGAAATTCTGTTGCCTTGCTGTCGAAGAAATTAACTTTAATCCCATCAAGGTATGGCAAGCGTTTACCGCTTGAATCGGTTTCAAAATAATTTTGATTTTTGGTGAGTACCAATCCCTGTCCCTCTTCCCATACTACAAATTTAAAAGGGCCCGTTCCTACCGGATGGCGGCGAAAGTCATTGCGGTACTTTTCCACAGCTTCATAAGGAACAACGGAGCAGTATTGCATGCTTAATATGCCCAGAACCGGCTGAAACGGCTTGATTAACTTAAGCAGGAACGTAGTGTCATCTACTGAAGTGAACGGCGAAATACTGTCAACCCTGTTATTGAATATCCAGGCTCCGGGGCTTGCTGTAGATTTATCTAAGATCCTCGCAAAACTGTACACCACATCACCGGCAACCAGTTTCCTTCCTTTACCTCCCGCAAAACAGGCATCATCCTGAAAAAATACATCATTCCGTAAGTGAAAAATGATCTCTGTCTTATCTGAGGAGAATTCCCATGTCTTTGCAAGAGAAGGCTTCATTTGCATAGCGCTGTCTACCTCTATGAGCGTATTATATAACTGATGCATTGCCCACATCACAGCCTGGTTTTTTGCAAAGGCAGGATCAAGCGAGGCTATGCCGCTGGATTCGTTGTAGCGGAATATTTTTTTATCAGGATGGGAATGATCTTTACAGGAAGCGAACAATAAATAACAGGAAAGGAAAATCAGCCGGGAAGGCGGAAGGGCGGAAAACAAATATGTACCTCTGTCGGGCAAATTAATAAATTAAAAAGTCAGCAGTCATTTTACAGGAGAGTGCCTTTCATCAAATTTATACTTTCGATGCTTTAAAACATCATAAATTAGATTTTAAACAAAAGCTTATGTCACCCACTTGGAAAATTTTATCGGTTTTTGTAATGCTGATTTGTAATTATTATTTTTCATTTGCACAAATAGAGAAGAAACCGATTATCCTTACAAGAGCTGACACCCTTCGCGGAACGGACGGGCCGTTCCGTCAATTATGGGATGTATTACATTATGAAATTACTGTAGAGCCCGATTATGCCACCAAAACTATAGAAGGGAAAAGCACAATGAAATTTTACGACAACGGTGCACGGCTTATGCAGATAGACCTGCAAAAACCGATGATCCTGGACAGTGTAAAAGACGGTGAAACATCCTATAAATTTCGCCGGGAACAAAATGTGTATTGGCTGGAATATCGGGATAATAATCCCGACATAATGTTTAAAATTAAACCCGGCATTCGTTCACTCACATTTTATTTCCATGGCAAACCTACTGAAGCGGTTCGGCCGCCTTGGGATGGCGGATGGATTTGGAAGAAAGACAAAAACGGTAACCCATGGATGACCGTAGCATGCCAGGGTCTCGGCGCCAGCGTATGGTACCCCTGTAAAGATATACAGAGCGATAAACCGGACAGCGGTGCAATACTGCATATTATAGCACCGGATAGCTTAGTAGCTATAGGTAATGGCAGGCTTACCAAAAAGCAGCCTGCTGCTTCCGGGAAAACGATGCATACATGGGAAGTAAAGAATCCGATCAACAACTACAATATCGTCCCGTACATAGGCAAATATGTAAATTTCTCCGAAAAGTACGCCGGGCTGGAAGGTTCATTGGATATGAATTATTGGGTTCTTGATTACAATTTAGAAAAAGCAAAAACACATTTCACTGATGCACCTAAAATGATGAAAGCCTTTGAACATTGGTTTGGCCCCTACCCTTTTTATGAAGATGGCTATAAGTTGGTTGAATCGCCGCATCTGGGTATGGAACATCAAAGTGCTGTTGCTTACGGCAATAAATATCAAAATGGCTATCTAGGTAAAGATCTTTCCGGAACCGGGTGGGGCAACAAATGGGATTTTATCATCGTGCATGAAAGCGGCCATGAATGGTTTGCCAACAATATTACCACCAAAGATATCGCCGACATGTGGGTGCATGAAGGGTTTACCAGCTATTCTGAAACCCTTTTTACGGAATGTGAATTTG
>JBGTJG010000063.1:0-4630 GCA_041745235.1 Ferruginibacter sp.
GTGCAGTACCCGCGTTAGGTACTGTTAATGTAGGAGTAGCAGATGCAGTACCTACATTAGTGAATACAGTTGGAGCAGCAATGCTGTTCACCTGCAACTGATAAGTCTGGCCATTGCCTCCTGTAAGACCGCTCACGGTAAATACAGCAGCACTGCCGTTACACGTTGCAACATTGCTGAGAACAGGGGTTCCTGTTGCAGGTGTGTTAACATTAACTCTCACATTCTGTGAATCTGAAGAGCATGGCCCGGCAGAAATAACAGCTTTGTAAGTAGTAGTAGCTGTAGGAGCAGCATAAACCTGTGTTACAGAACCGCCTGTATAAGCAATCGTACCGGCAGCATCAGTAAACAGACCTGTAGTTGGCGTAAACGTTACTGTAGCAGGAGCACCACCATAAGTAATGGTAATTGTCCAGTTTGTAAGAGTACCGATATCAGCGGGTCCGCCGTCAGCCATGGCCAATGTCCATATACCGTTAACAGGAGCAGTGTATAAGGGTGCCCAAGTTGTAGTAGTCGGAATAAATCCTGTTGGATTTGTAACAGCGAAGCCGCCTACATTAATAGCATCAGCTCTGAAAGTACCTGTAACAGGTTGTGAGTTAACAGTAGCTAAGGATGTAGTACCTGCAGAACTGATGACAGTGTTTACGAATCCGATATTAGGATAAGTACCTGCCTGGTTACCCGTTCCGCCCATATATTTAACCAAGTTGATGATCTGGTTATTTGGTGCTTTTAAATTGAAGATCATGTCACCTACATAAGTATGCGGCATATTAAATCTCACATCAATTTGCTGAATGGTGGCTCCTGCCGGTATGCCTGCAATGTTAATGGTAGAATTCGCACCTACGGCAGTATTGTCCGGAACCGGTACAGGAGTACTGTTTGTACCGCTTACAACAGACTGCGTGCTTGGTGCAGAAATAAGAACGGGAGCACCTGTACTGCACTTGTTAAAAGTAGAAGGTGTAATAGCTAACTGTGTAACTGTAACAGTTAATGTAGCTGGAGCGCTGAAATCAGCTCCTGTACATGAACCGTTAACAATGGCCCTGAATTGGTAACCGTTCAGTGAAGGATTGGTCATTACAGAAAGAGTAGCTGTATTAGCACCTGAGTAAGGAGGTGCATTAGGAACTGTTAACCAAGGTGATGCTGCGTTGATCCTGTACTGCCATTGGTAAGATGCAACAGTACCTGTAGTGGTTACAGTGAAAGTAGCGGTACCGCCGCACGCTGCAGAAGCATTAGCAGGCGAACCTGTAATAGCAGCAGGAACAAAAGCAGTAATGTTAACATTGTAATCTTCTGTCTCACCCCAAGTGTAAGTTCCGCATGGGTTAATAGCAGCACCCGCAGCAAATTCTACATTTACTACCCTCATTCTGGTAGTACCAAGTGTAGCAGTGCAGGGAACAGCCAGATTACCTGTCTCTACGTGAGGCCCTGTAGTTGTAGCAGGGGAACCGTAAACTTTTTCACCGGCATCAGTGAAATCGCCATCCTGGTTAAAATCAATGAAAATAGCAACCCCGTTGCCGAAGTTACCGCCGCAAGTACCGATCTGTACTGAGAAAGGCACATCAAGACCCTGAGTTAAATTGGGAGCAGCAGGAACGCCGGTACCTGATGTGTAATTAGAATACCTGTTTTGTACAGATCCCGGACCGGGAGCTGTACTGGCACAGGTAGAGGAATTATTCAATGTACCAAGGGTAACATTAAAAATGTCTTCATCTGCAGAATTTGTAGCAGTAGATGTGCAGTAACAACCTGAAGCAGGTGTGGTTGCTACAAATACAGGGGTGGATGTACCGCTGTTAGCACCACAAGTAACTACTACCTGGTAGAACATATTGGAAACAGTAGTTGTATAACCGGCTGAAGTAGCGCCCGCAATATTGGTAAACGGCCCACCGGCTGTCATCGAAGATTGCCATTGATAGGTTACACCGGAACCCGCTGTGGCATTAGCAGGAGATAATGTAAAAGGAACAGTGGGACATACAGTTGTAGCAGTAGTATTGGTGGCACCGGGAGCAGGTGTGCCGGAGCATGGAACAGCACCCGTAAACGTAACAGTTCCAATAAAACCTCGGGGTGTATTTGCAGGAACCGCAGGAGCAGCTGCACCCGCATAGCCTATAAGTGTACCGGTTGTAAGAACTGCGCCACCGCCTGTGGCAGTATATGTACCCGGTGCCAATGTACTGTATCTTAAGCTTGTGGCCTCCACTGCTATACCGTAGGTAGCCCCCGCAGGTATCAACAATGATAAACCTGTGAAGAATGTTTGTGGTGTAGAGGTGGTAGTGTTTGCTATGGCCGTAATAGTAGCATTGGCAAACTGGTTCCAACCATTAGCGGCACTTATTGCACCCGGAGGGCCGTTTATAGCAGACGTTTTTACATAGGCAGCTACGGGCATTGCTCCAGAAGTACCGCAAACACTTGCTATTCCTGTAATAATTACCGCAGAAGGATTGTTATTGGTAAAATTAAAAGTTACTAATGAAAACCCGTTGTTGTTAGTGAAAGTTGTAGTAAGTGTTGTTTGAGCCTGCAGGGAACTGATAGAAAAACTAAAGAATAATAATATGGCAAAGGCGATCCCTGATGACCGACTCCATATTTTTTTTAGAGTAATAATAGATTGCATAATTTTTAATTTAAATGTGAATTGATTTTAATTTTAAGTGAACAGGGTTTGTGTTTAAAATCAAATAATAAGGAAATTATTGAACACGCTGTTTTTTAGCTTTAAGCATTTCTGCTTCATAAGCAAGTTGATCAGCTCCCACTGCATTTCTTTGGGCAGGCAAGTTAAGTAAAGCCTTTTTTTGTTGTTCGGCCTTTACCTGATTGAGGAGTTGCAATTCATAGGCAGCCTTCATTTTTTTTTGTTTGTCATTTAATGTGGCTTGCTGAGCTGTGGCTAAGCAAGTGAATCCAAGTACAAACACGGATAAAACACATATTTTTTTCATTGTTGCTTTTTAATTGAAATTGTTAAATTATAATAAGATGCGTAACCTAAAATTAATGTAATTTCTTTAATAACCATTTTTTGAATAAGGAAAATTTGCCGTTTTTTTAAGTACTAGAAAAAGACCTCAAACAAATTTCATTTTTTTTCTTAAAGTTTCGTTTTTTTTTATATTATTACAAATGCCAAATCTTATTCAACGATTCAGAGAATCCCGATTTGTAAAGGGGATTGTTTATTCAATTGTAGGTATAATAACATACCCCGGTATTAATATCATTAATAAATTTAGTATTTCGGGAATGGAGCACCTGAAAGGCCTTCCGAAAGGGAATGTCCTCTTTGTGAGTAACCACCAAACTTACTTTGCAGACGTAATCGCTTTCATTCATATTTTCTGTGCGCATTCGTGGAGAAAAAGAAATAAGCTCGGTATTCCGTTTTACCTTCTTTGGCCCTTTACAAAAATAAAATATGTAGCGGCGGAAGAAACGATGCAAAGCAACCTCCTGGCTAAATTTTTTACATTGGCAGGAGCGCTCACAGTAAAAAGAACATGAAATGAAGGAGGCAAAGAAATACGGCGGGGACTTGACCCTTCTGATACCCGTAAAATATTTAAAGCATTAAAAAATAACTGGGTGATCACTTTTCCGCAGGGAACTACCAAAGCATTTGCTCCCGGCAGAAAAGGCACCGCATTGATCATAAGGCAAACCAACCCGATCGTAATACCGGTGGTGATCAATGGGTTCTCACGGGCGTTTGATAAAAAAGGATTACTGCTGCGAAAAAAAGGGACACTTCTTTCGGTTAAATTTAAAGCTCCCCTGCAGATCGACATAAATGATTCTAATGAAAACATAATGCATCAGATCATGGATGCTATAGAGCAAAGTAAAAAATTTATGCCGCAGTCAATTTCCAATCCGGTGTCAGAAGGAGGAGGTGAAGTGAAGGCGAATGAATTTTCCACGGTGAATCAGGTAACCGGCTAAATTATTTTACAAACAGCGCTTTGAGTTCTTCTGCATCTTCAGGCTTCATTTTGCCTCCGAGAATAAGTCTTATTTGTCTCCTGCGCAAAGCGCCTTCGAATAATTTCTTTTCTCTTTCAGTTTCGGGAATGAGTGTATTTATAGACCGTGGTTTACCATTCGGATCCAACGCTACGAAAGTATAATAAGCCTCATTGCTTTTGTATTTATATTGCTGGATTGCATCTTCGCCCCACACATCCATGTGCACTTCCATACTGCTGTTGAATGCTCTGGTAACCTTTGCTTCTATGTGTACTACATTGCCGATCTTAATAGGTGTTTCAAACGAAATATTATCTACGGAAGCAGTTACAACCGGTGCGCCACAATGTTTCATGGCAGAGAGTGCTGCGGCAATATCCATCCAGTACATCAGCCTGCCTCCCATAAGGTTTCCGAAATTATTTGTATCATTTGGTAAAACCAGTTCCGTCATTATTACAATTGATTCTGCTGATTTCTTTTCCATGCTGCCAAAAATTTTTGCAAAGCTACGGGTTATTGGAATGTTGAAGGTTGATTGTTGAAAGTTCAGAGTTGGACGTCGCATGCCACGGGGATATTGCGTGAGGGATAGCTGTGGAAATCCTTTTGT
>JBGTJG010000064.1:0-2559 GCA_041745235.1 Ferruginibacter sp.
ATTTGTCCCGCTTCTAACCCTAAATTAAATCCTAACAGCGCCCAACCAATCTGCTGATCTTCGGCAAGCAGGAATCTTATGGTATTTGCAAAGCCCATTCCGTGGATGAGGCCGAAAAATAATGCAATAAAAAAATGGAATCCAACTCCCCTATTAACGGAGTGTTTTCGAAAAAAGCTGAAAATCGCAGTAATGATTATCGTACAGGGAATTAAGATCTCTACCAATGTGCTGTTTATCCTGATAAGATCATATACACTGAGCGCAAGCGTAAGAGAATGGCCGATTGTAAAAGCAGTTACCGTTATTAAGATCTGCTTCCAATCTTTAATCAGGTAACCTGCCGATAATGCAAGTATAAACAGCTGGTGATCCAGGGCATCTGTACTGATGATGTGATGCCAGCCTTCTTTACAATAAAATGCTAAATCATTCATTTAATAATAAGCTGTGTGTTGTTTGCTGTATGTTTGCGCCAAATATAATTTTGATCTTTTAATTGAAATCATTATGGCCGGATTTTTATTTAAATGGCTGCTTATTCCTTTTTCCTTTTTAGTCTCTTCCCAAAATACAGGCTACCATCCTGTGTATATAAGTGTTACAGAAATAGAACACAATGCAAAGAATAAAACACTGGAAGTTAGCTGCAAAATTTTCACCGACGATTTTGAAAAAGCATTGCGTAAAGCCTATCAAACCCGGATAGATCTGGAAAATGTAAAGATGAAACCAGCTATGGATTCAATAGTTAATGATTATGTGCAAAAGCATCTGATCATTTCTACAGACGGGAAAAAAGCGCAGCTCAGATTTTTAGGATTTGAAAGAATTGAAGAAGGTATTTTGAGTTATTATGAAGCAGTGCAGGTAACTGCATTTAAACAACTGAAAATCAGGAATGATATTTTATTTGAGTATAAAAATGAACAGATGAATTTTATACACGTTATAAAAGATGGCAAGAGGAAAAGTACAAAACTTAATAACCCTGAAAATACTGCGGTCATTACATTTTAAGCCATTAGTGGTCTTCAGGCATCATATCTTTAAGCTCATCAGATATGCTTACAAAGATCTTATCAATTCTCTGACCGTCCATATCTATGATCTCGAACGTGAAATCTTTCCATTCAAATTTTTCACCGGTTCCAGGAATATGTTCCAGTTCATGAAGCACGAAACCTGCTAAAGTGTCAAACTCGTGCTCCCCCTCATTCATCCAATCTGCCCGGGCAAAATAAGTTAGAAAATCATAAAACTGAATTTGCGCATCTACCAAATAGCTGCCGTCATCTCTTTTAATGATCTCGTATTCTTCCTGACCTATTTGCGGTACATCTCCGATAATGGCCTCCAGTATGTCATTGAGTGTAACCAAACCTTCCATTGTACCGTACTCATTTACTATGAACGCGGAATGTATTTTGGTCGCCTTAAATTTTTCCAGTAAATGATATGCTGTATTATTTTCCGGAACAAACAAAACAGGTTTTTTAATATCTCTGAGAACTGTATCCGGCGAGGCTTTTATAAGATCTTTTACATAGATAAGCCCGGTAATATTATCAACTGATCCCTCACAAACAGGAAAAGTACTGAAGATGATATCACCGGTAGTGTTCTTTACATCCTCTACTGTATCTGTTTCATCGTGCCACACAATATCTGTACGATGTGTCATAAGCGATGTAATGTTCCGATCACCTAAATGAAAGACACGTTCGATGATCTCTTTTTCATCTTCTTCGATGGAACCATGCTCGCTTCCTTCAGAGATCATTGCTTTTATCTCTTCTTCTGTAACAGCACTGTCGGAAGCCTTTTTAATATTGAATAATTTAAAAATCAGATTGGTAACACCGGAAAGCAGCCACACGAACGGATGTACCACCTTTGACAGTATATTCATGGGACCTGCTACGGTTTTGGCAATGCTTTCAGCACGCAGCAAACCGAATTTTTTAGGAATGAGCTCACCGAAAATGATTGAAAGAAAAGTTACAATTATAACTATTACGGTAGTAGCCAGTCCTATCGCATAATCCTGAGTAAGCGGAAACTGCCGAAAAAATGGCGTGAGTAATTTGCTGAATTTTTCCCCCGAGTACACACCCGTAAGAATGGATATAAGTGTAATGCCAATCTGTGCGGTACTCAGAAATTTTTCCGGGTTATTGGCCAGGTGCAGCGCTGCTTTTGCTTTCTCATCTCCTTTTGCGGCCTGCGCTTCCAGCCGCCCTTTGCGGGCGCTAACCAGCGATATTTCGCTCATTACAAAAAGGGCATTCACAAATATTAAAAGGAGCAGTATTAAAACGTCAGTCATAGAAAATATCTTTCGGTCTTGCAGATCCGAAGCGGGTTATGATTATAAAGATATAACATGTGCGGAAAAGCCTTATTTTTTATTAAACTAACTAAGCCGGCAATATCGGCATGCGGCAAATATTTCATTTACTGAGCAACCCGTTTTTCCGGTTATAAAAACTTCCAGTAAGCCATCCCGTAAGGAGTCCTAAAACAGCGCCCCCGATTATATCTGTAGGGTAATGTACA
>JBGTJG010000065.1:0-8924 GCA_041745235.1 Ferruginibacter sp.
ATGCAGAACCAAAGCCGGAACCCAAAGTAACCGAGGTAGTTACTGTTACTGAACACCGGGAAACATCTGAAGACTGATAAAATACAATAATTAGTGCCTTCACACCTAGCGCAGATATGCAGCATGGCTCAGAGCGTTAGTGTAACTGTGCTTTAGTTAAGTACCTCCAATAATCAAATCTATTCATTCGACGGCACAGATACGCGGTACACATTTGCAGAGCCGCATTGCTGCCTTAGTGTGAAGCTTCAAATAAAAACACGAGAAATGGCAACGGGGTTTGTTAGGTATTGAGATTTACAGCAGGGAAAAGAGCCAAACCATTTAACATGGTAACTTACCTAAGCATTGCCGGTTTTTTTAACGGAGAAAATACCGGTAAAATAACAGTAAAGGCTTAATAAAAATCATAATAAAAATACTCTTCAACAGTATCCATTTCATCACAATAAAATTAAGATCATGAAAGTGTTATTTGTACTAACATCTCATAGTGAGTTAGGTAATACCGGCAAAAAAACCGGTTTTTGGGTAGAAGAGTTTGCCGCGCCTTATTATGCATTGGCCAATAAAGGCGTTGAAATAACCATTGCTTCACCCAAAGGCGGGCAGCCACCCATTGACCCGAAAAGCGAAGCACCCGATGCGCAAACAGAGGCAACAAAGCGGTACTATGCCGATGCGGAATTAAAAGAGAAAGTAGCACATACAAAAAAACTTGCTGAGGTTAATGCCACAGATTTTGATGCCGTATTTTACCCGGGAGGTCACGGCCCGATGTGGGATCTGTATGATGACAAAAATTCTATTGCATTAATTGAAAGCTTCTGGGCAGCGGATAAGCCGGTAGCAGCGGTTTGCCATGCCCCGTCTGCCTTATTAAACGTGAAAGATGAAAATGGTGAACCTTTGGTGAAAGGGAAAAAAGTAACAGGCTTTACCAACAGCGAGGAAGAAGGCGTGCAGTTGACAAACGTGGTGCCTTACCTTTTGGAAGATGAATTAAAAGCAAGGGGAGGCATCTATTCCAAGGGCAACGATTGGAGTTCTTACGTGGTAGCAGATGGCATGCTCATCACCGGGCAAAACCCCTCCAGCAGTGAGGATGCAGCCAAAAAACTATTGGCTTTGCTTGAAAAAAGTCATGTTTCTAAGAATTAGTGATCATTGTTTAATCTAAAGGGCACTTCCACGGAATATTCCGTTGGCGGTGCCTTTAACATACTACTTGAGGAAAGCCAATCTCCGCCTCCGTTGGTATATCTCCGCCCCCTCGCACGCCGAGGCTTGGTCTTCGACCAGCCGATCCTATTAAATAAAGTTCTGTGCAATTCTTTGATATTGAAACAACGAAACTGCATATTTGGATTTTAAAAAGACACAAAAAAATTCCTTTGTCGGCTGGTCAAAGACCAAGCCTCGGCACTTAAATTTGGATATTTTTTCTTATCCACACAGCGTAGCGTTCCTAGCGCAGATATGCAGCATGGCTCAGAGCGTTAGCGTATCAGTGCTTTAGATAAGAAGTACCTCCAATATCAAATCTATTAATTCGGCCGCACAGATACGCCGCACACAATTGCTGAGCCGCATATCTGCGGTAGTGCCATGCTTTGGAAATAAAACGACTTTCTGCACATTATTACTCTACCTTGTCCAAAATCAAAAAAGATTTTAAAACTCCGTCCATGACCAGATACGCTATCATCGCTCAGGTTATTGTTGCTTTATCAATCGGGTATGTTTGGATATTTCGGTTTGATAATATTGTGAAAGAATTTAAACAATATGGCCTGAGTGATATTACCAGAAATATAGTGGGTGCTATGAAGATATCTATGTCTGCATTATTAATTGCCGGCATTTGGTACCCGGCTTTGGTTCCTATACCTGCTCTTATTGTTGCTTTCCTGATGTTATCAGCACAATACTTCCATTTTAAGGCAGGTAATCCGGTGCAAAAGCATATGCCATCTTTAGTGCTGCTTCTCTTATGCCTTTTCATTGCTTTTGTTTCACTGAAATTAATTTAGCAATGACTATACTTACCATCCTGATTCTGATCTCAGGGTTCTCATTTATCGGTTATGGGATTGCTTATTTCAACGCACCTTATATGCAGCGAGAATTCATTCGGTTTGGCCTGGAGAAGGAAGGAAAACTTGTCGCAGTTTTACAATTGATAGGCGCAGCAGGTTTGCTCGCAGGACTAAGATTTCCGATCATCCTGCTTATTTCAGCAGGAGGCCTTGCCATATTAATGTTGTTGGGAGTGGCGGTCAGGATAAAAGTCAGGGACGGGATTAGGGCATCGTTACCGGCTTTGTTTTTTATGGCTTTGAATTCATATATTTTTTTCATGTCCCTGTTGCACAGTCAATAACCTTTTTTCGGAAACCCGGGTTATTTCACCCTTATAAAAGGCCGGGTAGTATATACTCATTAGATTAGTTTATGTTTACATTTCTTCACTTACCCAAAGAAAAATTTAAAAATCAAAAAACATCATGTTTACAAAGTTTACAACAACAGATAAATTATTGTTTATCTCAGCTTTTCTCTCACTTATTTTTTCAGAAATATTATTCTTCAGAGGAGAAGAAACTTCCGCAATTTTTATCGGAATCTGGGTGCCCTCAATACTCGCTTTCGGAATTTATCTAAAACTTGTAAATCAACAAAAATGACTGAAATAATCCCTTATTTCGCAGGGCTGGTAACACTATTGTTCGGAGTAGGCTTTTTTTTAGCCATAAGAGAAATGAATAAGTAATTTTTATTAAACGAGTAATTCATCATCGTTAACTCATTAATTTATGTGCCACAGATGTTCATTAAAGTATAAATTTCTCCACCTAGCGCAGATATGCAACATAGCTCAGAGCGTTAGTGTATCTGTGCTGTATTTAATACCTCCAATAATCAAATCTATAATTCGACCGCACAGATACGCCGGGCACAATTGCTTAGCTGCATATCTGCACTAGTGGGGCACTTCAACCTGAGCAATGAACTTTTTATTGAATGTTGAACACACTCCTCAATTAAAAACCACCACCATTATCCCTTCGCTGCTTTTCCTTTTGGGAAGCACCGGGCTGCGGCCATTATAAAATAACCGCATCGTTTCATTTTCAGCGGCCTTATTAAAAATGTCGACGCCGCTGATGAAGGGCGCTGCTCCTAAAGATTTCAGCGGCTTACCGCTGCTGATCCCGTCCCCGTCGTCAAAAACAAAACAGGCTACGGAGGTTTTGGCTGCAGGCATCAAGGCGGGTAGGGATAACACATGATCGTCCATGGCCAGTGAATCCCTGCCGGCGATCACGGCATTGTTTGCGGTAAAAATAACCAGCTCTACCTGCTGATCATCGGCGGGCAACTTCCCAAGCATAGCTGCCGCCATACCTGCAACAGGAAGGACCCTTAAATAAATATTATTATTATCGCGGGCCAAAGGTTCGAGGTAATAAAACATCCTTCGTCCGCCTTTAGGCCGCAACTCGATCTCAGTATAACTGTCTTTTAAAAGCAGGATATCTAATGCGCCGGCGCTGTCCAGATTTTTCCATTGGCCATATACCGTAGCATTTTCTTTAACAGAGCTGTGTTTCCCTGTTCGGGGATCAATCGCAAACACTCTTATACTGTCACCACTGAGCAATTTATTTTCTCCCAACACCACACCCTTTAACCCTGCATGTTTGTAGGCATTCTCTGTCGCCACAATATCCTTATACAAGGGTGCATACCCGGTAAAGAAATTATGCATAGCCTCAAACGTTTCTTTACCCGTAGCGGTTTGCAGGTGATCATGGCCGCTGAATTTAACATTCACCGCACCGGGGATATCGGCACCACCGCTAAGCACTTTATCGTCCGTACTGTAAATATTCATTGTGGGCACCTCGCCGTTTCTCCCGGCCGCATGTTTCATCTGGAAGCTGCCGGTATGTACATAATGCCTCACTTTCGTTGCGCGGCTAATGTCGCTCAAGTAATCATAACATAATTTTCCGCCGGCAGAATGGCCCACAAGATCGATATTTGCCGCTCCTGTTTTTGCCAGAACCGTGTTGATAAAATTGTCCAAAGACGGCACATTATTTTTCCCGCTGAAGCTGTTCCAATCAAATACAAACAATCGATTCCCGCAAAAGCCGTTACTGTTGAAACGTTGTATCTGCCCTGACCAGTTGTCACCGCTACCCATAAATCCATGCACAAATACAATGGGGGCATGGGATGCATTACATTTCACCTCCTGGCCAAAAGAATGAATTACCGTTATCAGGAGAAAAAATAAACAGGCAGTATTTTTCAGCATGATACCAAACTTAAGAAAAAATTACTTCGTATAGCGGGGACAGGAGGTATCGCCATCCAGCGCAGCGTTCCCAGCGATATGCAGCATGGCGCCGAGCGTTAGGGTATCTGTGCTGTAGTAAAGTCGTACACTAACTTTATTAATGCTACCACTAAAACACGCCGCATACCATTGCTAAAGCGCATATTTGCTTTACTCATGAAAAAGATTAAAAGAATAGAATTATTTCTTTTCAGTACAAAGCGGCATTTCCGCGTAAGTAGGGAAACAGTCTAATTCTCTGGTTCTTACTTTTTCAGTGCTGTTCTTAGAAAGAGCTAAAGCCCGGAGATGACTAACCAAACTATGATAATGAATCTCTCTCTTACCTTCTCCTGAAGGGAAAGTTATGTATTTTTCGTTTTGCTTTGCCAGAGTAAAGTCATTGCATATCCTATAAAATTTTCCATAATGTCTCAGGCTTCCCCTTAAACCTGCACGCGGCACATAATCAAGATAATTTACAATGTCATAAGTTGATCTGCGTAACTCAGGGTCTAGTTTCTCTACTTCATAACATGCTACAGCCAGCGGGGGTGCGAAGAAATACATGCCTTTTACATTATAATTATTGTGTTTCAGGCAATAAGCAAACAGTGACCCGATACCGGCACCCAAAGAATGCCCTGTGATATATGTCGGTATTTCTTTGCTTATTTTTTGCGGATAAGCTTTTTTAATGAATTGCTCGATCCGATTGAAAATGTCCTTATCATCAATAAGGTTCATGATTACTCTTCTGAACCCACCGTGACCATCAGGTAGATTAGAAAAATGTTTCCGTGCTATAGCATTTGAACAATATATTTTAAACTTCGCATCAGTAAGAAAATTCCTGAAGCCCGGTTTTGTTCCTCTGAAAGCTATTATCAACCTGCCACTTACTGCCCACAGCAACAGTTGGGTATTGGTACCGAAGCTTTTTGCCTGAATAAATTCATAATGTAAGCTGTCTTGCGGAAATTCAAGTTTATATTGTTCCAGGAATCTTAGTCTGTCAAAATTATCCTTTGCGTAAGAGAGTTCAGAAAGTTGGGCCATGTAAATCGCTGTCTTTTGATCATAGCCGGAAAAATCATCATTGAAATGGATAGGATTAATATCGGAAAGGGGTCCGGGTATCTGTGCTTTGACGGAATTCATAATCAACAATAATCCCACGAAAAAGTAAAGTTTCATGATAGTTATTTTGGTAAAAGAAATTTAACTTTCAAGCTTAAAATGCAGTAAGGCTTTTTACTAAGTTATATAATCTTTGTTCATGATTTCCCCACCTAGCGCAGATATGCAGCATGGCTCAGAACGTTAGAGTATCTGTGCTGTAGTTAAGAACCTCCAATAATTTAATCCGATTATTTCGATCGCACAGAAACGCCGCCCACAATTGCTAAGCCGCGTATCTGCGCCGGTGGCGGACGCTACCTTATTTTATTATTTATGTTCCATCATCACGATCAGGGGCACAATGCTTTTTCCATTAGTAAACCCCGTAAAAGCAATATTATCTTTAGCGTATGCAGTTGATTTGGATTCTGCTATTTTATCACTCAAAGCTTTATAGACACGTTCAGTAAAGTTTCCTTTTTGTTCACCTATTTTTTTTACGACCTCATCGATATTCAATTCATCCTTACTGTATAAAACACATAACCAATCTCTTCCCGGTTTATTATCAAATTCTATAAAATGCTCTTCATCAGGTATAGCCACTTCAGTTTTTTTATCTGTAAGGGCAGCGCTTATTCCTTCTGCGTATGGAAATATTTTTGTTATTTCATTACTCAGATCCGTACTGATGGCATATACATATGCGGGTTCATTGTTAGAAATGTATATCCGGAATCTTGTGCCAGAGGCATATGGCACTAAAGTTCGGTAATGCGCCGGTGTTGAGCCGGTATCGGTCTGTGATGAGTCCTGTAACGAAAATGATGAGCCGGGCATTGCAGATGAGTCGGGTGCAGATTTAGTGGGTACTACCCTTAAACCACGGGTTCTGTTAGCTGCAAACAGAGCGGCCGGCATTTGGTTTCCATCTGCCAAAACTAATTTTATGTTACCTGAAAGGTCCGGTACCGTTGGTTTTATAACAGGCAGATCTACAAATTCATAAGCATATCTTGTAAAGCGTGCAAAGTCCTCGTATTTTATCCAGCAGTAACCTTCGTTTGCCCATTCCGTCCCCCAGCTGTTTTGAATTTCAAAAGCGCCCCCGAATTTTTCATCATCATAACCGATAGCGCATAAACCATGTCCACCGTAAGATTGAACCGGCTCTTCGGTTGGTTCCCATAACTCTTTTACCTTTAAAAAAGAAGGCGGGCATGTCATACCAAATACAACCGGCTTTTTTTCTGACAGAGATTTTTTTACTGCATCGATCTTTGATGTATTCGAAGCAGTTACATCAAAAAGCCTTACAAAATCTTTTATCTTCTCATCACCGGCTTTGGTTAATGCTGAGTCTGTTATTAAGGGAGTACATTCTCCTGGAAATTCGTTGTATGTCAGGACACCTTTTTCTTTTAACAGATCGAAAGCATCAGATAAGGCTGCTCCCCCCTTGCATATTGAATCTTTAGGTACCATAAGTCTGAAAAGAAAAGCAGGCGAGTAAGCATTTTCGGTAATGAAATTTCTGTCTGTCCAATTTTGCTTTATTGCTTCTACAATTGTACGGCCGCAGTAAGCGCTGCACCAAGCACTGCATGTGCCGTGCCACCCCTGAGACTTAGGATACGGAGCATACATTTTAAGGGATGTGCTTACAGGGAGGTTTTCCGGTCCTCGGGTACGTCGGGCTTTTTTAAGTACTTTTCCATAACCCGCATCATCAAAATCAAGTCCTGTAAATTTAATTTCCTGGGCGGAGACAATATTAGAAATATTAAGGAGAATAAAAGCAACCAATACGCTTAAGCACTTTTGCATAGTGTGTAGTTTTGGCACAAATAATTGTTTGGTTTTAAATGAATGCGAACGATAAATTTATACTAAATGAACCAAATAAGATCAGAGATTAAATAAATTTATTTTCTTTATTAATGTATCTGACCTTTTTAATATCCACTGCTTTTATTAAGTATCTCACGGTAATTCCGGAATAACAGCGGATATGGAAAATGGAAAAAACTTTTTTTCGATTAAAAATTCAAGTCTTTTATTTGCAATGGTTATTTGTTATCATGCTTAGGTTGTAATTTAAAAATTTCCTAAATTGAATTCAGGTTTGAACCTTAACTAACATGAGAATCAAAAACCACCATTATTTTTTATTCCTGCTCACTGTGCTTCAATTTAAATGTGGGGTCGCCGCTACACCCGGGTTTGATATGGGTGTTCTTTACAGTAAGTTCCGCGGTAAAGGCTATAAGGGAGTGTCATTTGCACGTACATCTGATGAGGATTAATTTATAAATAATAATTCTGCTTATTTATCGCGGAGCAATTTTAAAACTAGTCGGGAGCGGTGTTTGAGATGAAGAAATTTAGATTAAGTACATGTACTTCGCAAATGTTATACTTTTTTGTAAATAAAGATCAGTTGTAACTTTTATTAATAAATTAAAAATAGAACCATTGAAAATCTCAAAAAGAACACGTTACGTTAAAGGAATTAAGGGATTGATCATTGCATTGTTTTTCCCTTTAGCCCTTATTGCACAGGAAAATCCGCCGGGAGCACCACCGCCGCCTCAGCAGCCACCTGCAGAACCAAGAGTAGAAGGGAGAACTTACGAAGCACCACCGGAAGAAGAGCCGCGGGTAACACGAAAAGTATTATTGATGCAGGTGGGAGTAGATATTCTAAAAGTACTTATGACCCCCAGGTCTAAACCTAAAGCAAGGCAGCGCGGGGAAGAGATTAATCTTACTGAATGTAAAAATTATCCCGGGTACAAAGGAAAATGCAACATTTATCAATACACCAATAAAGATTTTCCGGCAAATAATAATTCATCTGCACAGGCTGCAATGTCTTCCGCTTTATACGCTGTAGGGTCTGAAGAAAAGTTTGGGGATAAGAAACAACTGGCAGCTTCTGTTTGGAAAACAGCACCGCCAAAGATCACGCTGAAAAATATGCAGGCTGTACAAAACACCCTTGGTACTGATTGGAAGCAGTTAAATCAGGGTATGGATAAATTAGGAAAGCAATATGGTATACAGTATGCATGGATAGAGGGTATCCCGGAGATCAAAAAATATCTGTCAATGCAACTTCCGGTGATGGTAATGCTTGATGCAGGAACACTTCCTCAGTTTAATAATGATTGGTGGATTGGTCATTGGGTAACTGCTTTTGCATATGACAAAGAATATATTTATGTAACCAATTTCCCGCAAAACAGGATGACCTGGACTCAATTTGATGCAGCATTTAAAAAAGGAAAACTTGCGATAGGCCACGGTACAGACGGAAAAGCAGCGGTTATTTGGAAATGATCCCTAAAACAATTTGATTGAAATACATATCATTTACAGCCTTTTTTATCTGCTTCATATTTCTTGGTTTACAGGCTCCTGCGCAGGAGCCTGTAAACCAAGAAATATGAAG